>JALGWB010000319.1 GCA_025774405.1 bacterium | reverse complement strand
TTATGTGGAGTTCATAGATGATGGCTTCACTCCTGTCGAAGCCCGGAGAGGGGCTAATTGGAGTCTCATCGCTTATGATCATCCCTCGCCCATCATGGGCTGTGTTGCACCTCGAGTAAGGGTCGATCAACTCACGATCGGCATCAAAGAGGGGATCAAGACCAGCCGCCTTGAGTGTATAATATTTGCCAATCAGGTCACCCGGTATGACGGCCTCCCAAATTCCTCTGGATTTATATACCATCTCGTGTTCCTTACCATCCCCTCCAACGGCTTGATCATAGAGCACAACCTTAAGTGAACGCGCTGTTGGAGCAAAAACCCTGAAGGTTGTTGTTTGAGGTGTATAGATTGCTCCAAGTGATTCGTCAGAATGGAACTCGGGCCCGTCCAGAATTCTCCTTATTTTGAGATTTGCTGGCTTGTAACCCTCGACCTCGAGCACGAACTTCTCGAGGGTATCGGCTCGAACATCGAGATCGCGATCAATCGTGAGCGCAATTGGGTATGCCGATCCCCTTTTCGGGGGCAATCGTCGAACCTTCTTTACCGCCAGTGTCTTCCCTGAAGCATCCTTCAGGCTAAAAGTGGCGGGCTTAAGAAGGGAACTCGCAAGAGGGGCTGATAAAGAAACCGTGATTACCCGTTTCCCATCAACAAAGGCACCGATTATCCACGGGGTGGTATCGGGTTTCTCGGTGAAAAGCTCATCATTACCAGCCAGGATCCAAACCTCATTGCCCATATATGGATACCAGATACGATCGGGAGGATCTTTGGTTTCCCAGTTGGCATACTTCGGCAGCAGCCCTATTTGCATACCATCGCCACCATAGTTCTTGCGTTCAACCTTGAATACAAGTCCGTAATCATCATCTGCGACTGCCCTGAGCTCCCGTGAATCCTTATCCGTCCTGTCATCCCATGTCCAGAGTGTCCAGCCTTCGTAGTCGCCCCCAGGACGGTGGTAATGAACAGTTATGATTGGTCCAACATCTTTTCCCATGAATTCCTCACCTGGTTGCTCGTTGAAAAGTCTAGGGTTTCCCGAAAGAATCCAGACCTCATCACCGAGATCAGGCCGCCATATCCGATCTGGCGGATCCTTACTCTCCCACTCTCTGAACTTCGGCAGGAGTCCGATCTGAGTCCCATCACCATAATTCGACTTCACGACATAAAAAATGAGCCCGAAATCGTCTTTGCCTGCCGCAATGATCTCTTGTGAATCGCGATCGGTCTTGTCATCCCACGTCCAGAGTGTCCAATCCTGGTAATCACTCCCATAGCGCTTGTAGTGGACAACAAGGGTGTCACCTGGATCAGCGCTAACTTTGCAGGCACTGCCCGAAAGCAGCACACAAAGTGTAAGCATAAAAATTCTGACAAGGCGATGCATCTTGCCCTCCCCGAAGAACTTTGGAGTGGTAGGCTTACGTGATTCGCAATCTAACGCAATCATAACTTCATCAAACCAAACATACAAGCTGTTTAGTTGTTTGACTTAGCAGTAAATGTTATCTATAGTGTCGATTGATACTTACCATGAACGTCGGGGGGGAATACAATGGATGCGCTTAAGCAGAAACTATGGCAGGTTACTGAACGCGTGATTGAGAACAATCTATGGCGACAACGCTCATGCTTTAATCTTATTCCTTCTGAGACGACACCCAGCCTGGTAGTCAAGATGTGTGAAATCTCGGACCCCGCTGGGCGCTATGCTGAACACCGCACAATGAAAGGCAAGGAGATCTATTTCTATCAGGGAACGGACTTCATAAGGGAAGTTGAAGAGGAAACCAGGAATGCGATTTGCACCTATTTCGGATGCAAGGAGGCTGAGCTCAGAACAATAAGCGGGCAGATGGCGAATGAGGTAGTTTTCAAGGCAATGGTGCGGTTTCTAAATCGCCAGGCTGGAACCACAATGCAGCGCATGCGACTCGTCATGAACAATGATCTCACAAAGGGTGGGCATCTGAGCTCCCAGCCCATGGGTGCCCTGTTCAACTACGTCGATATAGACCCTGAAACCGGCAAGGAGGCTGTAATCAACTTCCCCACGAGGGAGGATAATCCATACAAAATCGATGCAGACAGGATGGTCGAGTTGATTGAGACCAGGAAACCTGATCTTGTAGTCTTCGGCAAGAGTATGTTCATCTGCCGCGAACCTGTCAAGGAGGCAAGCGAGGCAGCCAGCCGCCTTGAGCCTCGCCCTGTGATCATGTATGACATGGCGCATGTTCTCGGACTCTATGGTGCCTTCCAGACGCCACTTGATGAAGGAGCCGACATTGTAACCGGCAGCACGCACAAGACCTTCTTTGGTCCACAGCGGGGCATTGTCGTCAGCAATCTTCAGAAGGGGCATGATCTGCGAAAGCTGTGGATTGAAATCAAAGGGCGCGCCTTCCCGGGTTCAACGAGCAATCACCATCTTGGCACACTCCTTGGTCTCTTGATTGCAACTTATGAAATGAACTTTTTCAAGGACGCGTATCAGGCGCAGGTTAGAAAGAATGCCAAAGCTTTTGCCAAGGCACTCAAGGCACACAGGCTTGATGTGGAGGGCGATCCAGGTGAAGGCTATACAGAGACACATCAGGTGATTGTGAGGGTGCGCAAGTATGGTACTGGAGAAGAAGTTGCAAGAAGGCTTGAGGAGAGCAACATAATCTGCAACTACCAGGCCCTTCCGGACGATCAGAGTTTCATCCAGTCAAGCGGGATCAGGACAGGCGTTCAGGAGATGACGCGCTTCGGAATGACGGAAG
>JALGWB010000318.1 GCA_025774405.1 bacterium | reverse complement strand
CTGTGCTCAAGGCAGACAGGTGGCACAAACCCACCCTTGCGCGCCTTGGGTATTGCCAACTCTAATGTCCCCCAATCTGGTCACCATAGCCTGTTAAACTCTTGCCAGACCTCATCGGTATCGCTATATGATCTAAGTACAGTTCTTTCATGGGGTGTTCCCTCTTTTCCTCGAAAAGGGTTCTTTCCCGATGGATACACCCCTTCCTTCTCGTTCAATACCAAGTCTGCGAACCCTATCGTACACTACCATGCAGAAAGCCCCACCTGGCAGGTGGGGCCTTCAAAGATCATCGAGCTACTATCTCAGAAGCATAGCTTTGTGCATGACAACCTGATTACCTGCTTGCAGCCTGAAGAAGTAGATTCCCGATGGTAAGGCTTCCCCGGAATCATTTGTGCCAGACCAGGTCACCGTATGCTTGCCTTGCTGTACTACACCATTGAACACAGTCGTAACCCTCTTTCCAGTGACGTCATAAATGGTCACTGTGACTGGCACTGCATTACTGACACTGAAAACGATATTGGTCGTACCTGAAAATGGATTTGGCACGTTGATCAGAGTTGCCTTTATGTTCGCGACGTCCCCAGGCACAACTCCTGCCTTCGAAGCAGTCGCCACACAAGATTGCACCTCGCTGTCCCCAAACAGACCATTGTATTTGTTGTGAGGCTGATACCAGCCATGAACATACCACTTGATGGTGTCACCAACCGCAATCGAACCTGGAAGAGCGACCTGGAAGACACCGACAGGTGACGTGCAATCGCCCCCCGGGACATCCACATCAGCCAGCCACCCGCCACTCAGCTCAACCCTGTTCGGGCTGATACGAGGATCGCTGCCATCCCGGGTTGCATAGAAGGTTACCTCTGCCCCGTAACCACGTGGTGATATCGAAGCTCGCAGGATTAGGCTATCAGGTACACAGGTCAAGTTGCAGAGCACAGGACCGCTGGTTGTACCAGCAACACACTCCTGAACAGGACTGTCACTGAACGAGTTATCACTGCCCCAGGCATGGACGTACCATTTGATTGTGTCACCAAGATCCGCAGTCAGGTAGGCTGCAAACTTGCCAGTTGTATCGGTATCTTCTACGTGGAATCCGCGAGCAACATGCACGGTCATGCTTGTCTTGGGATCACTGCCATCGGTAGTCCAGAAGAAGTCCATGCCGGCACCGATTCCCTTGGGTGCAACCTCACCCATTACGAAGTTCGAATCAGGCACACAGATCAGGTTGTAGATGTCAGCTGTATCACCTTGCTCGAATGTGTAGAAGGTATCAGTCTCAGCATAGTTGTCATTGGCATCAACGCCAAAGGCATACCAGTTAACGATTGTGCCGTTTGGCACTGCTGTCAGTTGAGCGTAGAACTTGTCATTGTTACCGAGTTGACCATCAAAAATACCATCGACCGTATCCGCTGAGGCACTGGTTCTGGGATCTGTTCCGTCAGTCGTGTATGGGAACTTGATATAGGTGGTTTGCCCACCGTCACCAACATAGATCTCAGCCCAGATCGTGCAGGTTGTCGGACTGGAGCCAGCATTCCCCACCCAGGCAGTGCCACCCTGGATAAATTCCTGAACCGCATCGCTGACATCGACGAGTCCGTTGCTCGCAACACCTTTCGCAATCCAGCGGACCGTTGCTTCATCAGGCGCTGGTATGATTGCATAATAGGTGTCAGTGGTGTCCGCTCCCTGCCGGCAAGAATCATATGTTCCCACAACCGAGGCACTGGTGGAGGTATCAGGATCCGAACCGTCGGTGGTATAGTAGAAAATCATCTGCGTTGATGTTCCGCAATCACCCGGAGTTATATCTGCCATTGCTGTGCATGTGAACGGATAGCTGTGCTCATTATCGACAACTGCTTCAGGTGGAGCAGGTCGGACAGGCAAGGTATTTGGCGCGACATTCTCACCAAGGCCTTCAGCCACCCAAAAATAGGTCATCGCCACCGGTACGACGCCGATCAGGTTTGCCGAAGGATACGAGGCCACAACTTCACTCTGACCCTCATCGGTTATCCACGAGCAAACCGCAATCGTATCCGGACTACCAAAGTCCGAACGCGCTATGCAGATCTCGGAAGTGGTGTTGTCTACCCATCCACCATAGCTGCACGAATCCGTCCACCCACGCCAGACCCATGAGCTGGTTGCGGTATCCCATTCACTGGTTTCATACCAGCCAACACCACCGGCAAAGTAGAGAATGAACTCAGGTAGATAGTCACCCGAGAAACTCACCTTCCCATAGCCATCAGCGGTCGCACCCGAACCGGGTTTAAGATCGGTATCGATAGCTATGAACCACTCGTAGCCATCTGGCTTCTCCTCAAGATCTGCATAAGGACCGGTTATGGCGAAATAGACGTGAGTGCTATCCCAGGTAAAGTAGAAATCCGTGCTGCCATCGGTATCAAGATATTCGTCCGTCTCCCACTCGGTACCACCAAGCATCGGCGCAGCGCTTTCAATTACACCATCGGTGGTGCCTGGGGTTGTGTACGTCAGACCCAGAGCGAGCGCTGGTACAACAGCAAGTGCAAGTGCAATAATACAGACTCTGATCCGCATATGCTAACCTCCTTTGATGTAGATATACACCATCCGGCGCTTTACCTATTTCATTTTATCACAACTGGCAAGACATGTCAACTTGGACTCATTGCCGACCGTGGGGCTCAAACCTTATCGAGAAGCGGTGGATGTTGTCGAGCGGGCTCTCATCCTCAAAAGCATAGCCCACCCAATACTTTCCAAATCTCA
>JALGWB010000317.1 GCA_025774405.1 bacterium | reverse complement strand
GGATGCCGGGATGGCTCGTGCCCTGAATGGAATCATATTCCGGGCAGCACGTGCAATTGTTGATGTCAAGCTCCAGCTGGGTGATTTCACACTTGAGGATGCTGTAAATTTCATGGTAGATGAGGTAGGTCTTGATCGCGATTTCGCCGAGCGCGAAGTCAAGCGATATGCCGTTGACCCAGCCCAGGCTATGAGCTATCTGGTTGGCAAGCGAAGAATAATGCGTATGAGGGAACAATTCCGCAGGATGAGAGGCGAAGCCTTCAGTCTCAGAGATTTTCATGATACCTTGCTTGGATGCGGAGCTCTGCCACTGAATCTTCTGGAGACCTGTTTCGTATCTAGAGCAAGTGGGAGGCAATAGCATGGTTTTGTTGCTATGAAGGGAGGGAGGATGAGAAAGCTTACGTATAAGATCATAGCAATATCGATAGTGGTTCTCGGTATGGCTGCATCTTGCCATGCCACAAAACTGGCCGGAGAGTTCTTGACAACAGGCTTTGGAGCCCGCGCACTGGGAATGGGTGGTGCTTTCGTGTCGATTGCTGACGACGCAAGTGCCATCTACTGGAATCCGGCTGGATTGGTTCAACTCCAGAGGAGTCAGATACTGTTCATGCACTCAGAAAGGTTCGGCGGTCTCGTCGATTACAACTGCTTTGGTTTTAGCCGTCCACTTTCGAGGGCGGAAAGTGGGGATGTCGCCGGTGGCATAGGGCTCATATGGCTGAGGGTTAGTGACATTGCCTTTACATCACACCTCGATGAGCCTGGTGAGGACTTCATTGATTCCAATGGCAACGGCACATGGGACCCGGGCGAACGGCGCCTGTGGCGACCTGACAGAGTCAGATGGGAGAGCGACAATGAGATCGCTGGTTTCATTTCCTACTCGAGAAGCCTCGACAGTCAAACATCTCTCGGAATCAATGTGAAGCTCATCTGGAAGGAAATAGCTGATATAACAGCGCTGGGTTTTGGGCTTGATGCCGCCCTGTTACACAATATCTCGGCCAATTGGAAAGTTGGGTTAAATCTTCAGGACATAACCACTACACCTCTCTACTGGGATGGCTGGTACTATTCGGCAGACACCCCGAGCGGCAAATACAAGGTAAGCTCCAAGGAGACCATTTATCCGACTCTGAAGGTCGGCTCTTCATATCAGCTGCCACTCCAGTCGCTCTCAGGCACCATAGCAATTGCCGCTGACTGTGACTTTAAGTTCGAAGGACTCAGTGAGGATGAGGTTGATTTCTCAATCGGGAAGGTGAGCGGTGATATCCATCTTGGAACGTTCTACGAATATAGCAAGATGATTCTTGTAAGCCTCGGTATGGATCGCAAGCGCCTGTGTGCTGGCATAGGGCTCAGGCTGGGTCGCTTCAGTATCGATTATGCCTTCTGGAGGGATACTGAAATTGACAATACCCACAGAATCTCTGCCAGCATGAATTTCGATTAATCCTTCAGGTGGTGAATCAAGATGCGAAGTATGATCGTAGCGGGTACTAAGACTGACAGTTCAAGATCCTTCCAGGTGCTGAATCCCTATGATGGAAGCATTGTCGACGAGATTGCCTCTGCTGAGGCAGGCCATGTGGAAGAGGCTCTCGCAGCTTGTGAGCGTGCCAGGGACACTGTACGTTCACTTACAAGATTACAGAGAGTCACCATATTGCGACGGGTTTCACACGCACTCACTGATCGTCGGGAGGAACTTGCCAGGGTGCTCGTCAGTGAAGTAGGTAAGACTGTCAAAGAGGCTCGGACCGAAGTCGATAGAGCCTCGACAACGTTTGCCTTTGCAGCAGAGGAAGCAAGCAGCCTTGCTGGTGAAGTAATTCCATTCGATGCAGCAGCTGGCGGCGTTTCAAGACAAGGCTTCACGATCAAAGAACCTATTGGCACTGTGATTGCAATAACACCTTTCAATTTTCCGCTCAATCTCGCTGCCCATAAGGTAGCCCCTGCAATTGCAGCTGGCAATCCTTTCATCCTTAAACCCGCCAGTCAAACACCGATTGCCGATCTGATACTCGGAGAGATCATCCTTGAGGCAGGCTTCCCTGAAGAAGCTGTAAGCGTGCTTCCGGGACCTGGTGGCGAAGTCGGATTAAGACTTGTTAGCGATGACAGACCGAGGATGGTCACTTTCACCGGTAGCGCTGAGATAGGAAAACAAATCGCTCGCAGTGCTGGATTCAAGAGAATCGCCATGGAGCTTGGTTCCAATTCAGGGGTGATAGTCACTCAGTCGGCTGATCTGGACTTTGCTGCTCAGCGGATTGTTCAAGGAGCTTTCGCTCTGGCAGGTCAGGTTTGCATATCGGTCCAGCGTGTCGTCGCTCATAGTGATATTTTCGAGACCCTCGTCAGAGATGTAGCTCGCCTTGCACAGGCGCTTAGGGTGGGTAATCCTCTCGATGAAGAGACCCAGATGGGTCCCATGATATCGCAAAGAGACGCACAACGGATTGAAGACTGGGTGGATGAAGCTGCTCGAAAAGGAGCCAGCGTCGTCACAGGAGCCGAGCGCAGAGGGACTTTCTTTACCCCTACCGTATTGATAAATGTCGACCACGACTGCAAGATCTGGAAAGATGAGGCCTTTGCTCCGGTGGTCTGCATAAATCCGTTCTCGAGCCTTGATGAAGCCATAGATGCTATAAATGGATCGAGATATGGCCTTCAAGCAGGTATCTTCACGCAGTCCCTGGATGAGGCATTTCATGCAGCAATCAGGCTCGAGGTCGGCGGTGTCATCATAAATGACGTGCCCACCTACCGGGTTGATCAAATGC
>JALGWB010000018.1 GCA_025774405.1 bacterium | reverse complement strand
AACGTTATCGCACTCGTCAATGTAGTCTTACCATGATCAATGTGACCTATCGTACCCACATTCAAATGAGGCTTCGTCCGCTCAAACTTAGCCTTCGCCATCTTGCCCCCTCCTCTACGTTAAGGAAGTGAACCCATCTCCTCTATGTTGGCAGACATCCGCTCAGCCACACTCTTCGGGACCTCCTCATAATGAGAAAATTCCATAGTGAAGAGTGCTCTTCCCTGGGTTGCTGATCTCAACCCGGTGGCATAGCCAAACATCTCTGAAAGCGGCACCGTCGCCCTCACAACATGACCATCAGCTCGCAAGAAGCTACCACTGACCTTGCCCCTTCGAGCATTGAGATCTCCAATAACGTCGCCGACGAATTCCTCAGGAACGACAACTTCGACTCTCATCACGGGTTCCATGATTATCGGCTTGGCTCTGATTATCGCATTCCTAACAGCCATCGCTGTTGCTATCTTATAGGCGACCTCATTGGAATCCTGCTCATGATATGAGCCCCCGATGAGAGTTGCCTTGACATCTATGATCCGATAACCAGCAAGCACACCGTTCTCAAGCGAGTCATGGACACCCTGCTCTATTGCAGGTATAAAGGCCTCGGGTATGGTCTCCGCGGCGACCTCTGAGGCGAACTCAAAGCCCGCCCCCCGCTCAAGCGGCTCAACCTTCAAGATCACATGCCCATACTGGCCCTTACCTCCAGGTGTACCGGGTTTCACAAAGCGACCCTCGCCTGTTGCTACCTGTGTTATGGTCTCTCTATAAGCAACCTGTGGCTTGCCAACATTTGCCTTGACCCCAAACTCACGTATCATCCTGTCAACCAAAACCTCGAGGTGAAGCTCCCCCATCCCGGAGATTATTGTCTGTCCACTTTCCTCATCGACCCTCACCCTGAAGGTCGGATCCTCCTCGGCAAGCCTTCCAAGTGTGGTTGTGAGCTTCTCTTGGTCAGACCGGGTCTTCGGCTCGATCGCTACGCTGATAACAGGCTCGGGGAACGTCATCGACTCAAAAACGATTGGATACTTGGTGTCACAAAGTGTATCCCCTGTAAACGTTCGCTTGAGCCCCACAATGGCAACGATGTCACCAGCAAAGGCGCACTCGAGCTCCTCACGCTTGTTGGCGTGCATCAGGAGAATCTTCCCTATGCGCTCACGATGCCTTCTGCCAGCATTATAGGCATTCATGCCAGGCTTTAGCTTCCCTGAATATATCCGCAAGTAGGTTAGCTTGCCGACAAACGGATCGCTCATTATCTTGAACGCAAGTGCCGAAAAAGGCTCGTCATCGCACGGCTTTCTTTGCTCCACCTGCCTTGTTTTCGGATTCAGTCCCTCAACAGGCGGAACATCAATTGGTGATGGAAGATAATCAACCACTGCATCAAGCACCTTCTGCACTCCCTTATTCCTCAGGGCAGCGCCGCAAAGCACAGGTACAACCTTAGCAGTCAGGGTTGCCTTACGCAGGGCTCGCTTAAGGTGCCTGGTCGGAATATCATCACCATCAAGATATTTCTGCATGAGGCCGTCATCATAATCGGTTATTGCCTCAATCAGACGCTCACGCCTCAGGATAGCTTCATCCTGATACTTCCCAGGGATGTCTATGACGTCGAAACGCATCCCATATGTTGACTCATCGTAAATGTAAGCCTTCATCTCGATGAGATCGATTATGCCTTCAAGTTCCTTGCCACTTCCCATTGGCATCTCGATCGGCACCGCATTTGAACCAAGATCTTCCCTCATCATCTTCACAGCACGATCAAAGTCAGCCCCCACGCGATCCATCTTGTTCACAAAGGCAATCCTGGGCACCCTGTATCGGTCAGCCTGACGCCAGACAGTCTCGGATTGAGGCTCAACCCCTCCGACACCACAAAACACCACGACAACCCCGTCCAGCACCCTCAAGGAGCGCTCGACCTCAATCGTGAAGTCAACGTGCCCAGGTGTATCGATTATGTTTATGCGATGATCACGCCAGGCACATGATGTGGAAGCCGAGGTTATGGTTATACCCCTTTCCTTCTCAATCTCCATCCAATCCATCGTTGCAGCTCCATCGTCCACCTCACCTATGCGATGAACACGCCCGGTGTAGTAGAGTATGCGCTCAGTGAGCGTAGTTTTGCCCGCATCAATGTGAGCTGCAATTCCTATGTTTCTTGTTCTCTGGAGGGGGAATCTCCTCATGTCTTGCCTTCCCCTCGCTTTTGTCTCACCAACAACCTTCATCCCTATTCCTGAGGCGACACCCACATCTACCACCTGTAATGAGCGAAAGCTTTGTTAGCCTCTGCCATCTTGTGGGTATCTTCCTTCTTCTTTATCGCCCCACCCTCGTTTCTCGAAGCCGCTATAAGCTCAGACGCAAGATTCTCCTGCATGCTGTGTTCCTTACGCGCTCTTGCATTATCAAGGATCCAGCGGATTGCAAGAGCACTTCTGCGCTCAGGCCTGACTTCCATTGGAACCTGATACGTGGCGCCACCAACCCGACGAGGTCTCACCTCAAGCACCGGTTTGGCATTGTTGATTGCCTGCTTGAAAACCTGAATCCCTGGTTGACCAGTACGCTTCTCAATAATTTCCATACTCTTATAGAAGATTCGCTCAGCAACACTCTTCTTGCCACACTTCATCAGAGAATTGATGAACTTGGTCACCAGAGGACTGTTAAACTTCGGATCCGCTGGCACCTCTCGCTTCTTCACGATCTTTCTTCTTGGCATAACTCACCCTCTCGGCTTTAACGACCAGCCGGTGCCTGTACCTTTTTCATTTTGGTTCCATACTTCGATCGAGATTTCTTTCGGTCACCGACACCGCTGGCATCAAGCGCTCCACGAATGATGTGATATCTCACACCAGGTAAATCCTTGACTCGACCTCCTCTGACCAGAACGATTGAGTGCTCCTGGAGATTGTGACCCTCTCCAGGGATGTAAGCCGTTACCTCTATACCATTCGTTAACCTTACTCTTGCCACCTTACGTAGCGCCGAATTCGGTTTCTTTGGTGTCGTCGTATAGACCCTCGTGCAAACACCTCTCCTCTGAGGACACCCCTGAAGAGCCGGTGCCTTGGTTTTTGACTTCTGGGCGCGCCTGCCATATCTGACCAGCTGACTTAGCGTTGGCAAATCCGGAACACCTCCATCTGATTAAGCTTCTGCAACTTCTTCACCCTCACCCTCGATCTCCTCCGATATTTCAGGTATCTCCTCCTCAGCAATGATCTTGATACTTCTGTTTCTTGCAACACCGGTTCCAGCAGGAATAAGATGCCCGATTATCACATTCTCCTTGAGCCCCAGCAGCCTGTCACGAGAGCCGTTTATGGCAGCCTCGGTCAGCACCCTCGTCGTCTCCTGGAAGGCCGCTGCCGATATGAAGCTCTCGGTGCTCAGCGATGCCTTGGTTATTCCAAGCAAGAGAGGCTGGAAGGTTGCAGGCTTCCCCTTGGGGACAACCCTTTCGTTCTCCTCACGCACACGTACCTTATCAACCTGCTCACCCTCAAGGAAGTTGGTGTCGCCAGGATCCTCAATCCTGACCTTCTCAAGCATCTGACGCACAATCACCTCGATATGCTTATCATTTATGCGTACACCCTGGAGTCGGTAAACCTCCTGTATCTCGTTGACGAGATATTCCTGCACTGCGTTTATGCCCTTGATCCGAAGTATGTCGTGCGGATTGATCGGACCCTCAGACAGCTTGTCACCTGCCTTGACATAGTCACCATCACGCACCCTCAGGTGTTTACCGTGCGGGATCAGGTATTCCATCTCTTCACCTGTCTCACCACGCACAACAATCCGGCGCATCCCGCGAGCAACCCCTCTGAATTCAACCACACCATCAATCTCACTGACAGTTGCTCGATCCTTCGGTTTCCTGGCTTCAAACAGCTCAGCAACTCTCGGTAAGCCACCTGTGATGTCACGGGTCTTGGCAATCTCGCGGGGAATCTTCGCAAGCAGATCACCAACAACCACCTTCTCGCCATCATGGACCATAAGATGAGCGCCTGTAGGAATTGGATATTCACCAACGGTCTTACTACCCGATTCGATAAGGATGCGTGGATGGATGGTTTTATCTCGATGTTCAATCACAACCCTCTGGCGCAAACCTGTCTTTTCATCAAGCTCCTCACGGACAGTAACCTCATCGATGATGTCATAGTATTTTGCTATTCCCGACTTCTCCGCCAGAATCGGTGAGGAATATGGATCCCACTCGAAAAGCACCTGTCCCTTGGTCACCTGCTCGCCATCGCTGACAAGAAGTTTGGCACCATATGGAACCGTATAGCGGGTCCTGATCTTATCGTCCTCATAGAGATGAAGCTCGCCCTTGGTCGAAAGAACAACAAGACTTCCATCCTTGTATCGCTCAGTCTTGACATTTACCAGCTTAACCTCGCCATCCCATTTGGCTGAAATCTTTGACTCCTCTGCGATTCGTCCAGCAGTTCCACCGATGTGGAAGGTTCTCAAGGTTAGCTGGGTACCAGGCTCACCTATCGACTGAGCAGCAATGACACCAACGGCTTCACCTATGTTTACCAGACGCCCGGTTGAGAGGTTACGCCCATAGCACTTTGCACAAACCCCTCTCGGTGACTCACACGTCAGAACCGATCTTATCTTGACCTTATCGATTGCGGATTCATCGATAGCAGCAGCCGCTTCCTCCTTTATCTCCTCACCTGCCGCAACAATAAGCTCATTGGTTATGGGGTCGATGACATCCTCAGCAGCCACCCTACCAAGCACACGATCACCAAGTGGTTCGATGATCTCCTCGCCTTCCTTAAGGGGTGTTATCTCGAGACCGAGGATTGTCCCGCAATCCTCCTCATTGATGATGGCATCCTGAGCAACATCGACCAGCCTTCGGGTGAGGTATCCCGCATCGGCTGTCTTAAGTGCAGTATCAGCCAGACCCTTTCTTGCACCATGAGTTGAAATGAAGTATTCAAGAACCGTAAGACCTTCTTTGAAGTTGGAGGTGATCGGAGTCTCGATGATCTCGCCCATCTGTCCGGTCATCCGCTTCTGAGGCTTGGCCATGAGCCCCCGCATACCTGCAAGCTGTCTGATTTGCTCCTTCGAACCTCTTGCACCCGAAGCTGCCATCATATAGATCGGATTGAAACCATCTTCAACCTCTGAGAGGTTCTCAAACATTATTGTTCCGATCCTGGTGGTTACATTGGTCCAGGTATCGATCACCTGGTTATATCGCTCGCCGTCGGTGATGATACCGCGCTGATAATTCTTGTGTATCTTCTGTACCTGTTGGTTAGCCCGCTGGATCATATCCTGTTTAGCCTCTGGCACAACGATGTCGTCGATCCCGACGGTCAGGCCCGAGATAGTTGCATACTCAAAACCTATCTCCTTGAGCCTATCGAGGAATAGTGACGTTCTATAAGGTCCGAGCAATCTATGGCAATCGCCGACAAGCTTTTCGAGAGCCTTCTTATCAAGGGGCTCATTTATGAAACCAATCTCTTCAGGGAGAATGTCATTGAAGACAATTCTTCCTACAGTGGTATCCATCACCTTCCCGTCTATGCGCACTCGCACAGGATCATGAAGCTTAACAGAACCCAGGTTGTACGCACTTATTACCTCGTCCTTGTCAGCAAAGATACGCGGCTTCTCATCCTTCTTGAGCGTCCGCTCCTTGGTAAGATAGAAGCATCCCAGGACCATGTCCTGCGTTGGCGAAGCAAGCGGTCTACCATTGGCAGGCGAAAGGATATTGTTGATAGAAAGCATCAGCACCCGGGATTCAAGCTGTGCCTCAAATGAGAGCGGCACATGGACAGCCATCTGGTCACCGTCGAAGTCAGCATTGAAAGCTTGACAGACCAAAGGATGGATCTTTATGGCCTTGCCCTCGACAAGGACTGGCTCGAAAGCCTGAATACCAAGTCGATGCAGTGTCGGGGCACGATTGAGAAGCACAGGATGATCTTTGATTATCTCCTCAAGGATGTCCCACACCTCAGGTCTTTCGCGCTCGACCAGCTTCTTGGCACTCTTGACTGTCTGAACATAGCCCTTATCCTCGAGCTTCTTTATTATGAAAGGCTTGAACAGCTCAAGTGCCATGGTTTTGGGCAGACCACACTGGTGCATCTTGAGCTCTGGGCCAACAACAATTACCGATCTTCCTGAATAGTCGACACGCTTACCCAGAAGGTTCTGGCGGAACCTTCCCTGTTTGCCCTTGAGCATGTCACTTAAGGATTTGAGCGGTCGATTACCGGGGCCCCTTACAGCTCGTGACCGTCTTCCGTTGTCGAATAGGGCATCGACAGCTTCCTGAAGCATGCGCTTCTCATTTCTCAGGATCACATCAGGAGCCCTAATCTCCATCAGCTTCTTGAGCCTGTTATTCCTGTTGATAACTCTGCGATAGAGATCATTGAGATCTGATGTAGCAAATCTTCCGCCTTCAAGTGGAACAAGCGGTCTCAGATCAGGTGGAAGCACAGGAATAACGTCCATTATCATCCATTCGGGGCGGTTTCCGCTCGTTCTGAAAGCCTCGACAAGCTTGAGCCTTTTCAGGGTTTCACGCTTGCGCTGAGCCGAGGTCTCAATTCTCACTCTTGCACGCAGCTCAGTTGACAGCTCGTCGAGATCCATCTCCTTAAGGAGCTCTTTGATGGCGGCAGCACCCATTTCGGCCTTAAACTGACCAGGATACTTCTCCTCCATCTCGAGGTATTCATCCTCACTTATAAGCTGACGCTTCTTGAGTGGAGTCTCACCTGGATCGATTACGATATAGCTTTCGTAGTATAAGACTCGCTCGATGTCGCGGACACTGAGATCGAGTAACTGCCCCATCCTGCTCGGTATCCCCTTGAAATACCAGATGTGAGATACGGGGACTGCGAGCTCAATATGCCCCAGGCGCTCCCTACGGACCTTGGCCTGTGTAACCTCAACCTTGCATTTGTCACAGATCACACCACGGTAGCGAATCCGTTTGTATTTCCCGCAATTACACTCCCAATCCTTTACAGGTCCAAAAATGCGCTCACAGAAGAGCCCATCCCGCTCAGGCTTAAACGACCTGTAGTTAATGGTCTCAGGCTTGGTAACCTCCCCGTAAGACCACTGCCTGACGGTCTCAGGTGAGGCAAGCTGAATCCTGATTGCCGAGAATTCTACAGGGGTCTTTTCCCGTGCATCTGTTGGTCGTAGCACCGAGAATACCTCCCTACTTACTCCTCGAGCTGGACATCCAGCCCAAGGCTTTGAAGTTCTTTGACCAGAACGTTAAATGATTCCGGAATCCCAGGCTGAGGCGGATTCTCGCCCTTCACTATCGCCTCATATATCCTTGACCTCCCTGTGACATCATCGGACTTAACCGTAAGCATCTCCTGGAGTGCATAAGCAGCCCCATATGCCTCAAGCGCCCAGACTTCCATTTCACCAAAACGCTGTCCTCCAAACTGAGCCTTACCACCCAGCGGCTGCTGGGTAACAAGCGAATACGGACCAATCGATCTTGCATGAATCTTGTCATCTACAAGATGGGACAGCTTCATCATGTAGATATATCCGACCGTCACCTCCTTATCGAATGGCTCTCCGGTCTTGCCATCGTAAAGCACTGTCTTGCCCGACTCGGGAAGACCAGCTTCTCTCAGAAGCTGTTTTATCTCGCCAATACTTGCACCATCGAAAACCGGTGATGCAACCTTGATACCCAGTTCGTGAGCAGCCCATCCAAGGTGAGTCTCAAGTATCTGCCCAAGATTCATACGTGAAGGCACACCGAGCGGATTGAGGACGATCTCAACCGGTCTGCCATCAGGCAGATAGGGCATATCCTCCTCAGGAACGATTTTGGCAACGACTCCCTTGTTGCCGTGCCGCCCTGCAAGCTTATCCCCCACGGAAAGCTTCCGCTTCTTGGCGACATAGACCTTGACGAGCTTGACCACACCTGGCGGAAGCTCGTCACCACGGGTAAGTCTCTCAATTTCCTTATCATATGACTTGGAGATTTCCTCCGCAGCCTCATCAACTATTTGAACAAGCCTCCGAGCTCTTGCAGATATTTCTCTGTTCCTGACAATATCTCTCGTGAAATCAACCTCAGAGAAGTCGAGTTTATTCAGAGTTCTCGTACTAAGCTTCTTGCCCGGTTTGACAAGCACATTGCCATTGTAGTCAACTATCTCAGCTGCAATTTCTTCTGAAAGCATCTCACGGATGCGCTCATTCCGCTTCTGCATCAGCTGCTTTATCTGGCGCTTCTCGGTTCGTCGCAGTTGTTCTATCTGCTTCTTCTCGCGCTTGCGTACAGTCTCATCTCTTTCCTTGCGCGAGAAAAGCTTGACATCAATCACAATCCCGTCCATGCCTGGAGGCGCCTTGAGAGATGCATCCCTTACGTCGCAAGCCTTCTCACCGAAGATAGCCTTGAGCAGCCTTTCTTCAGGAGTTAGTTCAGTCTCCCCCTTGGGAGTGACCTTGCCGACAAGGATGTCTCCAGCTCTTACCCTCGCACCTATTCTGACGATGCCATTCTCATCAAGATTTCGAACAGCCTCTTCACTTACATTGGGAATCTCAGCTGTGATCTCTTCAACCCCACGCTTGGTCTCGCGCACCTGCAGCTCGAAATCCTCGATGTGGATCGAGGTCATACGGTCATCCTTGACAACCTTTTCACTTACTACAATCGCATCCTCGTAGTTGTATCCGCGCCAGGGCAGGAAGGCAACGAGCAGATTTACACCCAATGCAAGCTCGCCATCCTTTGTGCCAGGACCATCCGCAAGCAATTGCCCCTTGGTCACCCTGTCACCTGCCTTGACCAGGGGACGCTGATTTATGCACGTGTCCTGATTCGAACGCTTGAACTTGGTCAGCCTGTAGACATCCACATTTGCCATGCCGAAGATATCGTCGAAATCGTCGGATTCCGCATGCCTTACAACCAGGATGTCGGCCGAGACGGACTCGACTATGCCAGACCTTCTTGCAAAAACAAGATCACCGGAATCAGCCGCAACCTTTGCTTCCAGGCCGGTGCCGACAAGCGGGGTCTCCGTGACGAGCAGGGGAACTGCCTGACGTTGCATGTTTGAACCCATGAGTGCTCGGTTTGCGTCGTCATGTTCAAGGAATGGTATAAGCGCAGCTGCGGCACTGACAATCTGCTTGGGCGAGACATCCATGTAGTCAACCCGTCTCGGATCAACCACGGGGAAATCACCCTTGTAGCGAGCAAAGACCCTGTCTCTTACGAACCGTCCTCTTTCATCAAGCGGAGCATTGCTTTGGGCAACAACCATTTGATCTTCCCTATCAGCACTTAGAAACTCTATCTCCCTTGTGGCAACCCCATCCTTGACCCGACGGTAGGGTGTCTCAAGGAACCCGAATTCATTTATTCGGGCGTAAGTCGATAGTGAGCTGATAAGTCCGATATTCGGACCTTCAGGCGTTTCGATAGGACAGATCCTGCCGTAGTGGGTGTAATGAACATCTCGCACCTCAAAGCCGGCCCTTTCCCTGGTAAGACCACCCGGGCCCAACGCTGATAGACGTCGCTTGTGGGTCAGTTCAGCAAGAGGATTGGTTTGATCCATGAATTGCGAGAGCTGACTTGATCCAAAGAAGGTCTTTATGACAGCCGCAACCGTTCGCGCATTGACCAGGTCTGAAGGTGTCATCAACTCGGTATCCTGGAGACTCATCCGCTCCTTTATGATACGAGCCATCCTCGTCAGCCCGATTGAGAATTGATTTGCAAGTAGCTCACCAACTGTCCTCACACGGCGGTTGCCCAAATGATCTATGTCATCTGTGTAGCCTCTGTTATCCCTGAGGATCAGTAGATATTCAATGATCTTAACGAAATCCCCTTTGGTAAGGATGGTCACATCGATCGGGACATCAACTCCAAGCCTCTGGTTCAGCTTGTATCTTCCAACCCTTCCCAGGTCATATCGCTTCGGACTGAAGAAGAGCCTGTGTATGAGATTTCGGGCAGTATCAACGGTTGGAGGATCACCCGGTCGAAGCAAGGTGTAGATTTTAACAAGGGCTTCCTCTTCACATCGGCTGGTATCCTTCCGCAGAGTATTCCTCAATACCTCATTATCCTGCCCCTCGCGATCAATGGTGACAGCGACCTTATCAATACCTCCAAGCTTGAAGGCCTCAATAGCCGTTGGAGTTATTTCATCGCCAGCCTCAGCAAGAATCTCGCCGGTTGATGTATCGATAACCATGCGTGCACAGTATCTGCCGACAAGAGGATGCTTTCGCTTCTTAGCACTGATGCCAACCTTGATCTCCTCGATATCGTAATAGAGGCGCAGGATATCCTCAGTTGAAGAGAAGCCAATCGCTCTCAGGAGTACTGTTACAGGAATCTTCCGTTTGCGATCAATGTGAACGTACATGATGTCGTTGACATCGATACTGAACTCAACCCAGGAGCCGTGATACGGGATTATCCTTGCCGCATAAAGCCGCTTTCCGTTTGGATGTATGCTCTCATCAAAGAAAACCCCGGGTGAACGATGCAACTGGCTGACGACAACCCGTTCAGCTCCATTTATTATGAATGTGCCCTTATCGGTTATCAGGGGAATCTCACCAAGATATACTTCCTGCTCTATGATGTCCTTTATCTCCTTACGGCCATTGACGTTTTCTTTAACGATCAGTCGCAAGGTAGCCTTAAGCGGCGCTGCATAGGTAACATCCCTTTCCTGACATTCCTCGATCGTATACTTGGGCTCACCAAGACTATAGCTGACGAACTCCAGGCTATAGTTGTCCCTTGCATCCGAAATCGGGAATACCTCCTTAAAGACCCTCTGAAGTCCTTCCTCCTTCCGCTGCGCAGGCGGCACATCTGCCTGCAGGAAGTTCCTGAAGGAATCCAGCTGGACTGAAAGAAGATTGGGGACTTCCATTACTTCATCGATCTTCGAGTAGGTCTTTCTTTCGATCCTTACCATAAGGTAAATACACCCCCGATGTCGGAGACCTTACTTGATCTCGACAGTAGCTCCGACCTCTTCGAGCTTCGCCTTGATATCCTGAGCGTCCTCCTTGGCTATCCCCTCTTTGATGACCTTTGGAGCACTCTCTACCAGATCCTTGGCCTCCTTGAGACCAAGACCCGTAATAGCACGCACAACCTTGATAACCTGGAGTTTCTTATCGCCTATTGCGCTCAGGACAACATCAAACTCTGTCTTCTCCTCCTCCGCAGCACCTTCACCACCTGCAGCAACTCCTGCCTGGGCTCCAACGGGAACAGCCGCCATTGGGGTAACCCCAAACTTCTCACTCAGAGCCTTGGCAAGATCTGCAAGCTCAAGCGCAGTCAGCTGCTCAATCATTTCGACAAGTTTCTCGACATTTCCTTCACCAGATGCCTTAGCCATCTTCCACCTCCATACCTAAAATAGCCTGGTGACTAAGAGCTCCCCTGTTTCTGCTTTGCTGCCTGATCAAGAACAGAAACAAGGTTTCTCAACATTCCCTCAAGTGTCCAAACTATCTGCGCCATTGGACCCTGAATAGCACCAATCACTTGAGCCACTAAGCCCTCACGAGGAGGCAGGTTCGCTATCCTCAAGAGCTCTTCAGCTGTGAAAAGCCTGCCCTCAACATAGCCGACCCTAAAGGTCGGCTTCTGAGCCTCCTTGCGAAAACTGTTAAGAACTCTCGCTGGTGCAATCGAATCGATTTCACTCATGGCAATGGCAACAGGTCCACGAAAGTGATCTACGAGCTCAGCTATCTGAGCCTCCTTCGCTGCAATCTGGGCAAGTGTGTTCTTGACAACTCGGTACTCTACCTGCGCTTCCTTGCACTTGCGCCGAAGCTCGTTTGCCTCGGCAACAGTCAGCCCGGTAAAATCAGCAAGCACAATGCCCTTTGCAGCCGAAAACTTGTGCTTCAGATTCTCAACTGCGTGTATCTTCTCTGGCCTAGGCATATCCCTTACCGCCTTCTACATCTTCAATGCAGCGATTTCAGCACCGTGATCTACACGTATGCCAGGACCCATGGTCGAACTCAAGGTGATACTCTTTATATACTGCCCTTTTGCAGCAGCAGGCTTCAGTCTAAGCAATTCACTGAGAAGGGCCCGCGCGTTCTCGACTATGTGTTGAGTCGGAAACGAGATCTTACCGATTGGCGCATGAATGTTGCCAGCCTTGTCCACGCGGAACTCGATCTTGCCAGCCTTTGCATCCTTGACGGCTTTGGCCACATCAAAAGTTACAGTTCCAGCCTTAGGATTGGGCATCAAGCCTCTCGGTCCGAGGATCTTTCCAAGTTTGCCCACCTCACTCATGATGTCGGGTGTAGCAATAGCAACATCGAAATCTGTCCAGCCTTCTTTTATCTTACTGATAAACTCATCGCTTCCCACAAAGTCAGCACCTGCCTCCTTTGCCTCTTTCTCCTTCTCACCTCTGGTCAACACCAGAATCTTAACGCTCTTGCCAGTTCCATGCGGCAGGACAACTGTGCCACGTACCTGCTGATCAGCCTTCTTTGGATCAACATTGAGGCGCGCTGCAAACTCGATTGTCTCATCGAACTTGGCATATGCAGCCTGCTTGACGAGCTCAGCCGCCTCTTCAAGCGGATAAAGCTTGTCCCTGTCTATCTTCTCCAGCGTAGCGTTGTAGCGTTTTCCTCTCTTCATTATCTACCCACCTTCTATCCGATGACCTCAATCCCCATACTTCTTGCCGTTCCCATCACCATCTTGACAGCGGCATCGAGATCATCGGTGTTAAGATCTGGCATCTTGGTCTTGGCAATCTCAATGACCTGTTCCATCGTGACCTTGCCAATCTTGGTTTTATTGGGTTCCCCTGATGCCTTAGCAATACCAGCAGCACGCTTAAGGAGCACAGAGGCCGGTGGCGTCTTCGTGATAAAACTGAAACTTCTGTTCTGATAGATTGTGATAACAACTGGTATTATCAACCCAGCATCCTTCTTGGTTCTTGCATTGAAGGCGTTACAAAACTCCATGATGTTGACACCATGCTGACCCAATGCTGGACCGACAGGCGGCCCCGGAGTAGCATTGCCGGCTGGAATCTGGAGCTTTACGGTTGCAATTGCACTCTTCGCCATATCCCACCTCTAAACGGTTTCAACCTGCAAGAAATCAAGTTCAACAGGCGTCGGCCGACCAAAAATGCTTACCATTACCTTTAGCTTACCTCGCTCTGGATTGACCTCCTCCACAACACCCGTGAAATCGGTAAAGGGGCCATCGATAACTCGCACATGCTCTCCAATCTTATAAGGTATCTCAGGAGCAGGTCTTGCCCGACCTGTATCAATTGCTTCGAGTAATCGCTCGACTTCCTGTTCCGACAGTGGAGATGGTCGCCCACGACTGCCAACAACTCTGGTTACACCCGGTGTATTGTTGATGACATGCAGGATTTCATCAGTCATTTCAGCCTCGACAAGAATGTAACTGGGGTATACCTTCTTAGTGGTTATCGTTCGCTTGCCATTTTTCATCTCAGCAACATTCTCCGTCGGTATAACCACCCGTGTTATCTTCTCCTCAAGCCCATGCAACTTTATCGTCTTCTCAAGAGCTATTTTCGCCTTGTTCTCATGTCCTGAGTAAGTATGAACAGCGTACCATCTAAGAGCCATCACACATCCACCAAAGCAATTCTACCTCAAGATTACCGAGAGCAACCTCTTCAGCCCCTGGTCAACAAGTCCAATGAAAAGAGTCAGGATCAAGACTGTAACAATGACCACACCTGTTGAGCCACGCAGCTGTGCAGCTGTTGGCCAGGTTACTTTACGCAATTCAACTCGAACCTCTCTCAGGAACTTCGACATCTTCTCAAACATAAAAATTCCCCTACGATGCGCCGAGACACTGAAGACAGGGCCTGCTACCTGGTCTCCTTGTGCGGTGTGTGCTTACCGCAGAATCGGCAGTACTTCTTGAACTCGACTCTGTCCGGGTGCTTCCTCCTATTCTTCGTAGTTGTATAGTTACGCCGCTTACACACAGTGCATGCGAGCGTTATGATCTCTCTTGGCACGCCGATTCACCCTCTCGCCTGATTATTCGATGATTTCGACAACCACACCCTGTCCCACTGTACGTCCACCCTCACGTATCGCAAATGTCAACCCCTGCTCCATCGCTATCGGCTCTATCAACTCCAC
>JALGWB010000316.1 GCA_025774405.1 bacterium | reverse complement strand
TCTCTCTCCGTGGTAGGGCTGGCGAGATAGTTCCCGAGTTGGCGACCTCACTGCTTGATGTCCTAGGGGTTGGATGATCTTTTCCGAAGGCTTACCAAGCCTTCTTTGAATCAACCTAAATGGTTGTTGACGCTGTCTTTCGACATTGTTAGACTCCATGCAAGGAGGATACCTTCAAGGGAGTACATTGATGAGGCGATATGCATTTGTTCTTTTTGCCATTCTGGTCGCTGGCTATGCGGGGGCAACCACCTATAATTCACCCCAGATCGACGGTACGGTTAGTGTGAGTCCCAGTGATTGGGACGAGGATGAATTCCTGCTTGACGATGCCAACGAGGATTCGCGATACCACGAGGCTGATATCGACGATATCTATGTCACCTGGGACAGTACCAATTTCTACATTGGTGTTAAGACCAATCTTGCACCCGGTGGCTATGGTAACGGTTACGTCGTTTTTATCGATATCGATGCCCAGCTCGAAACCATAACAGGTGCAACTGATTTCACCAATGCCAACTTCTATCCACGCCATATAACCTTCTCTGGAATGGGAGCTGACATAGTAATCGGTGGATGGTCCTTCCAGATGCCATTCGACGTAAGATACTGCAGTGATCCGACCAACGCTCAGTCTATTCCCGACTTCGTTTCAGCTTTTAATCCAGGGATGCGAAGTTTCGAGGTGATGATTCCATGGTCAAGAATCTATCCAGATGCCGAGGGTGTTGTTGCCGAAGGCGCAGCAATGAGAATCGTAGCGGTGAGTGTTGGAAATGACAATTCAGGTGCATATGACGCTGCTCCCAACTCAAGCCATGATGCTGATGGTGATGGTGTGCCTGATGAGAATGATACCGATCTTCACTGGGATGACTACACTGACCTCGATAGATTTCTCGAAATCACGATCGACGTTGACAATGACGGTATTCCTGATGAGAATTTTCCACCAAGCGGTTACATTGCGGGTACGATCTCCTTTGATGATCCTCACGATACCCAAACAGTCGCCACAATTGATGCATACCTGAGTGGCGATCTGGTCGCAAGTGTGACAGCACCTCCGGGTGGGGGGGCTTATAGACTTGAGCGGCTCGTTGATGGAACCTATGACCTTGAGGTACATGCGTTCTCTTACAGGACCCAGCGCCGCGAAAGAATTGTGATCGATGAGGGCGTCGGGGTCGATAGTGTGGACTTCATTCTGAATAAGGTGCCTGGAGCTGTCATCGGCACGGTCACAGTTGAAGGTCCTGAAGCCGACGTTACGGTCTATACGGTCGATGTGTCAACAGGGGCGATCAGTGGGGATGGGGTGCATAAGATCGAGGGTGGCAGTGGCAGCTTTGAGATACTGGCAATTGAGGACGGTATTCATCATCTTATCGCCGAAGCAAGGGGCTATGTTAGATTTGATTCGCTCATTACAATCGAGGCAGATACCGCTTGGGTTGACATACAGCTGAGAAAGGCGATTGCAACCAGGTATGTTTTTCTGGATTCAGCAGGAGTAGCCATTAAGGCTGTGAGGATCTCCCGAAGTCTTCCTTCAGATGGTGGAACGGCTGGTTTCTCTGATTTTGCTGACTTACGATTTGAACCCCGTGATGACTACGATAACGCAGCTATCTTCGATGAGAGTGCAATCGATAGCGTGAAGGTTAGCGCAACCCTGCTTGACGTAACCGTGTTGCCAAGGGGCCATGTACTCTTCGCCGATACCTCAGGGGAGAGCCTCGCTGACAGCCTCATTCTTCGTTCGATGTTTACCGATGGCATCGGTCGCTTCTTTGTGAGTGATGACAGTGTCGAGGTTTTGCGAGTCCAGGTTTTGCGAGGCGAGGTTCGTGGAGCCATCGAAGTCGGTGTTGGAGAGCTAAAGCCCGTCCGCGTTAGGCTGACTGCTGATACTACTGAAATAGCAGTGGGCGGGAGGGAGAAGATCGAGGTTGAGGTCCAGCTACTCGATGCTAGCGGTAATCCAACTCCGACGCCTGATGTAGCCATAAGACTCCTTGCAGTCGAGGGCAATCCCATCTTTGAACCCGAGCTCGATGTGACAAATGCCAACGGACTCTTCATAAGCTATCTCTCTGGTTTTGAGGCAGGTAGAGTTAGGTTTACAGCTTCAGTTGAACCCGGTGAATATGCGGGACTGCCAGCCGATACAGTTGAGGTTTACTTAAGACCCGGGCATCCTGACCGCATCAGATCAGATCTTTCTCCAAGAGCAGTTAAGCTCGGTGGTACAGCAATTGCTACGTTCCAGGTTGTGGATTCCTATGGGAATGCTGTGAAGCTCGAGAACCTCCGAATCGATCTTAGTGCTACACCTGCCGAATTGATCTCCTCGATTATGACCCCCATCTTTACCGACACCTCCGGCTTTGCAGCTTCACAGGTAGCTGTCGATGACCGCTATGGCATCGTAAGAATCGAGCCCGCAGCGGATTATCCCGTTGACGCCCTTGATCTTGCGATTGATTCGAAGCTTGTTTCCACTGATGAGACTGCACCTGAAAGTGATACTGCCCATAACTCGAACCCTGATGTTGACCTTACGACAATGTTTGCCTGGCTTGAACCAGATACAATGGTTGTCATGCTTGATTTCTCAAGCAGCTGGGACGGCGTCCACCTAATGGTCGCAATTGAGGTCAATGGGGATGCTGATGGTGGTAACCAGGATCCTATCCAGTACCCGATCTATGATCGGCACCAGCTTAAACCGGACGATGTCTTCACCTACAAGTACAGCTCCAATGATGACGCAGATCTGCGTAAATGGGAGGGAAATCGCTGGAAGTTCTG
>JALGWB010000315.1 GCA_025774405.1 bacterium | reverse complement strand
AACTATTTCATGCCTACCATGAAACTTGCCACAAAGAGACGCAACGGAGGCAGAGTCAAAAAGACCTACACTGTGGATACACCATTGAATAGGATGCTAACATCCAGTATGATAACCAAAACAACAAAGAAAGCTCTTGAGGCCACAAGAGACTCTATTGACCTACTCAAACTCCTATCCTAGATTGAGACCCTGCAGAAGCAACTTGACCGTGCATACAGACTCAAGCACACAGGAACAGGAGTAGGAAGATGATGCTCCAAAGCATACCTCAACCTAAACCAATTTCAGGCAGCTCTATTTTTGAGGAAAGACGGTACTTTGCTGCCAAGCCAATCCCAGACCAGGATACCCTGCCAAAGGTGATACAACCAAGTGAGGAAGGGCACGTTGAGCCAGACACCGGGCGGTGCGAATATGATGAGAAGGACTGGTGCGGTTGTGCCGGCGAGAGATCTTGCCGCAATCTGGCTCTTGGAATGCCGGACAGCAAGAACCGTGAGTGCAAGTCCTGCGATAGCCAGGGGATAGCGGCTGATGAAGAGAGGATTGAGAATGCGAAACCGCTGAGCGAATACGGTCACGATTGGATGAAATGTCTCAGTGTGCTTCCCGAACGGACTGCCAGGCAAGTAGATGTTCAAAAGGACTGGTGGTATTGGTGTCACATCATGCGGTGGAGCAGCAATGAAGATCGATAGTGGTTACCTCCCCATGTAAGGGCAACTGTGTTGCCGGTCATATAAGACGGCTAGCTTCATCATTACAGCATGAAGGCTAAGACTAAGCAGAAGTCCGATGAGGCGGACTATGCCGTTGACTCCAACCCTGACGGCAAATCAGATCCTTAGCTTTTCAGGGAACGATAGTCCCTCCGCTTCCTTCTGCCAAGGCAGCCTTGTAATCACAATCCCAGGAAACAGGATCGCGGAGAGCACAACAATAAAGAATCCCAGCCAATGCGGCACACCGGAAAACACTCCCACCACACTCAGAATTGCGAAAGTGTTGAGCCCGTTGCGGATAGCGTTTCCACTCCAATGAACCAGACCCACCTCCAGCAGATCTCGACAGTCCTGCAATCACAACCACATCCCAACCTATCAGCTAAGATCCTCCGCCTTCAACCGCCCTCGGCGTGTAGCACCGAAACATAGGCGGCGCTCGATAACCCACTGATGCCAAGCTCTAATGCTTGCCCAGAGGCCGGCGCCCACCCAGACCCCCGCCCGCAGCCGACAGGATATGGAATGTCATCCCACGTGGCCCTTCAGCTCCACCCTCAGTGATCAACGAATGAGATTTTCCAATGCTATGATTAGGTGGCTGCCACCGATAATCATCTTATGTGACTGCGGTATCTTGATCAAACTGGCAAGACAACCATCCTGCCCTTCGCCTCATCAAGGAATTTTCAAGATGTAGCGGAATGTTGTTTTGAGTTATTATAGTTCAGCCAATAGCGGTTCTCAACGCGTTGCAGGTTCCATGCCCAAGGCGTCCTTCCGATTGACACATTCTGGGACCAGCTCATATGGCAGATACCTGAGCTCTTCATACCTGGAAGTCTGTTCGGGTGCTCCCTGAGGGTGAAATCCTCCTGACTCGGTTAGACTTCTTTGGCAGGGCACCTGCTCTTTTCTAAGTTTTTGTGGCGGAGCAAAAATATCTATCGCTTTTGCCCGATGCCTGAATCTCTGAGTGCCATCCTGCATAACTGACGTGGCTCTCATCTCGAAGATGCCGTACAGAGAACCTCTACCTCCTCTGGGAAAATTGACAGGAAAAAGCTTGTTGGTGGAACAAAACGCAAGTTTGCGCGACTATAGCCAATGGCAGGGAAGGATTCGGCAGACTTGCGGCAGACATTGACGTGGCCCTCCAACTTGTTTCGAAAGGCAGGTGGTTCACCATGGGCAGAGAATCTTGAATTGCCTCAGGTGGGCGGTCAGAAGTATTCGATCGGTCTGTGATCGCTCGACTGGGAAAGCGACTAAGGTTCGTATCTACATAACCAGACAAGGGGGTCTCTTGAAATGAAACATCTAACACTGTGTCTGCTTGCAGCTGCATTTGCAATTGTTGGTCTGAGCACAGTAGCGTATCCCATAATGCTAGACTTCTCAACCGATCCTCATATCGAGCATTGGGATAATCGGGACGGAAGCACCTATTATTACATTTCATTTGCAAATCCCATGGTTATCCCTGACGGTGGCTACCTAAGCTATGACTTTTGCGTTACAGATGGAGCCACTCCTGGCAGTTGGGGGCACAGCACTCAGTTCGCAATGCTGCCAAATGGTGAGATAACCAAAGCCGAGTGTCAGGTGCTACTGAACTATGATGACGGGATGTTGTACGGGATTCGATTTTCAACTGCAACTGGTGATAACTGCGGTTGGGACTCGAACAGTGGGGAGATCGGTGTGGAGTATCATGTAAAGATCAGCCGACATGGCAATATGGCATTCTACCAGCGGTGGGAAGGGGATGAGCTCGTGGCATCTTGTGAGCTGCCAGCCAAGTGGGATCCCTTCTGGCAGTTCAAGTTATGTTATGACTATTACACAGGTCCAGGTGGTTATTGCTTATGGGACAGTGAGTGCGAGAGGGTCATCTTCCGAGCTGACCGTGGTGGAGGCTATTTCCTGCAGGGCTGGTTTGACAACCTCATGATAGTCGATACTGAGGCTACGGTGGATATCGATCCTGACACTCTGAACAAGAAGAGCAGAGGTAGGTGGGTTACTTGCTACATTGAGCTCCCTGAGGGATATGATGTTAGAGATATAGACATTGGCAGCATTCTTCTGAA
>JALGWB010000314.1 GCA_025774405.1 bacterium | reverse complement strand
TAGTTCCCCAGCCAGTGATGAAATACCGCCGTCGTGGGGCGCATTCGTCTAGCGGCCTAGGACACCTCCCTCTCAAGGAGGAGATCACCGGTTCGAATCCGGTATGCGCTACCAGTATCCCCTTCCTCGCTGTTTTTGAAGCTAATCCTGGGGGCTTCACCACCATCTCTCTCCTTTTTTGGCGTTAAATTGGCGTTATTTTTGTTTAGCACCAGAGCGTCAAAGTTCTGTGCAGCCTTTTCCTGCAGTCCCGGCACCACGTGACTGTAAGTGTCCAGTGTTATCTGTATTGAACTGTGCCCCAGCCGCTCTTGGACTATCTTCGGGTGTGTCCCCTGTTTGAGCATCAGGCTAGCGTGAGTGTGTCTGGCACCGTGCAATGAAATAGGCTTGACACCGGCTTTAGCTGCCAGCATTCTCCAAGCACGCGTTATGGTATTAGGCCGTAAGGGCTTGCCTTCCGGTGTGCTGAATACCAGGTCGCTATCGGCCACCTGTTTACCCATTAGCATGGCGTCAGCCTGCTTTTTTTCGTAGTATTCTCTAAGTACCAGAACGGTCGAGGGTGTAAGGGCTATTGTACGCCGGCTCTTAGCCGACTTTGGCTGTGTAAAGACATAACTGCCATCTTTGAGTTGGTGCAAACCCCTGTTCACATAAACCTGGCAAAGAATAAAGTCAATATCCTGCCAACGAAGAGCTAATAATTCACTCCGACGCATACCGCTAAACAGGTCGAGGTAGAACAACTCGTAATACGGGCTGCTCTTGGCAGCATCCAGGAAACGGGTTAATTCATATTCGCTCCAGGTCTGCATATCAGGGCTTTGTTTCGGTGGGGGCTTGACCGCATCGGCAACGTTGCGGACAAGCAATCTCCATTCAACCGCGTCCTGCAATGCCTTGTGAATCACAGCGTGGTGATACCGAATGGTCCCAGCACTTAGACCGTGCTTCAGCCAGTTTACGTAGCAGCTTTGCAGGTGTTCTGGCTGGAGACGGTTTAGTAATAGATTGCCAATGGCTGGTTTGAAGTGCGCCCTGATTATGTCCCGGTATCTCTCGTATCCCCTGGGGGATAGATTAGGCATGGCATAAGCATTTAACCACTTCTCCAGATACTCCCCCAGTGTCGTTTTACTAGGCCTCATGTACGTGCCGTTATCGAGGCTAGATAAGATCTCAGTCAAGCGCCTTTGCGCATCCCCCTTGCGTCCTCTTACCGTCTCAAAGTGGCGTTGGGGCTTGCCATCCGGTCCCGGGCCAGTGTAAACCTGAAGCTGCCAGCTATTTTTACCCTTTTGTCTAATACTCCCTCTCATTTTGTGCCTCCCTTACTTTATTTATCCATTTCTTCTGAGGCTTAACCTCACTAGACGGGACATAGGTGACATCTACCGGGGAAAGCACGCATTAACTCAATACCTCCCAGCGCCTTCTCTAGGTTGAGTGCGATGTCCCTTAGTCTGCTTTGTGTTTCTTCTTGCCGTATGTGTTTGGTGGCAGACACAAGCGATTCCCACTCGGACAGAGCCTCGGCTTCGCTCAATATCTGCCGTAGCCAATCATTGAAATCCTGTGGATCTACTCCAGGAACAACCCGAGCAACCACCCAGTCACTCGGTGCCCTAAGCTCCCGTCCACTGATTCTAAGCCTCTCTTGCTCACCGCCGCCAGCCACCAGCAGAATATTACCAAAGAGCCACCATTGAACCGAATCCATATGTTCGGGGTCAATCTTATGCCATCGCTCTGGCTCTGTCTTGTTAGCAACCCATTGAAGGAGTTGCAGACTCACAGCTTCATAATCACCGACTTCTTTTTGCCAGCTATCCAAGTGAACCCATAAATCTGAATCCTTGGTGTGCTCTCTGAGCGCCTGAAAAAGATGCCTATCCTTTAGTGGCGGGTAGTACATCCGTCCCCACTCAGACGACACATACCGAGAAGAGCCTGGGCCTGATAGTCCCAACAACCCGGCCAGAGATATCGGCCCCGGCATGCGCACTTTTAGTCCCGTGAGCCCCGGCATCTCAGAAGAGGACGCGTCAAAACGCCCATTGCAGCGGTATGAGGCAAAGTCCCTCAGCTCTTGGAAGTGATTGCGAAGCTCCTCAACTAGCACCTGCTTCTTTACTTCATCGGCCAGAATATCGCCCTGCCGTTGTCTGAGGTAAGCCCTGACCGTCTGACGGTGGCAGCCCGTTGCTTCGGCTATAGCCGAAATCGATTTACCCTGTCGATGAAGCCGCAGCATCTCCATAACCTGTTCTTCACTGATCCGCCCCTTCCTCGACCTCGATTTTTTTGCCATATTGAACCCCCTTCTTGATAACTTTCCCAAATCATGATGTTCCGTCAACTCTTAGCCACTGATTATCGCCTATGGACACTAGAGTTGTACCTAATATTCGCCATTGCTCACCCTTGACACGTGCCACGATGTTATGCTATCACTAGATCAACAGCTTAATTCTAGCACAATATCGAAAACAGTCAAGGAGACGGGCGGAAATGATCGAGCAGCGCGAAATTCAGGTAAGGTTAATACCCCTCGGCCGCTATTCAAAAGCTTTGGTTTTGCCCAGGTGGTGGGTGAGGCTGAACGATGACCCGGAGGTTGTGAGGCTGAGCCTGTCGTTGGGCTCTATCACTATAGAACCTGTGGCGAGAGAGGGACGTGTGAAGCAGGAGGCTGACAATGCGAAGCGGTAATGAAGACCTGGTCTTGACTCCGGAAGAGGCCCGGCGGCTCCTACGTTGTTCCAGATCTGTCGTATATGCCGGCATCAAGAACGGGACCATCCCGGCGATCCGCCTGGGACCA
>JALGWB010000313.1 GCA_025774405.1 bacterium | reverse complement strand
CCTGTCTGGCTGATTCGAAGTATCTCCGTCGTCAAGCAGGCATCCAATTGCTGCTCGGCTTTCCTGAAGTTTGGTCGCAATTCAGTGGATATTGGTCTTGTGACTGTGGCGGTGTGCTTCACTCTCGGCGACGACAGGAGAATCGAATCATTGAGAATAGCCGTAGGGCAGACTTCAACATTGCCAGCGATACCTGAGGCAGTCTGCGAAAAAGCCACGGGACAGCAGTTCTCTTTCAAGCTTGTGGATGCGATTGCCAAGGATGTTAGTGAAGCTATCAAAGCAAGAAGTGATTTTAGAGCCTCAGCCGACTTTCGGCGGCACCTTGTCAATGTGCTTGTTGCAAGAGCGCTTACACAGGCGGCAACGGAGAAAGGCTATAATGAGAATTAACCTCATCGTAAATGGACAGCGGCTTCAGGTTGATTGCCGTGCAGGGGAGACTCTCCTCGAGGTTTTACGTCGGCACGGTTTCAAGAGTGTCAAGAAAGCCTGTGAAACGGGGAACTGCGGTGCTTGTACGGTGCTTCTCAATGGTGATCCCGTTGCCTCTTGTCTGATGTTAGCTGCTCAAGCTGACGGTTGCTACGTAACGACGATCGAGGGCCTTACAGGGAATGAGAAGATCCGACTCTTACAGGAAGCTTTTGTCGATCATGGGGCACCTCAATGCGGTTTCTGTACACCTGGTATGATTCTGACTGCTTCATCACTGCTTGAGACCAATCCAAGTCCAACACGAACGGAAGTGAGGAAGGCAATAGCTGGCAATATCTGTCGATGTTCAGGTTATGTCAAGGTTGTTGACGCCATAGTCGATGCAGCAAGGAGAATTGCCCAACTTGGCGGTGAAGATCACAAATAGAACAGCGCTGAGAGTCGTATCCAAACCAATTCGCAAGGTCGATGGCGAGGCCATTGTACATGGTGCGCCTCACTACACCATGGATATGGTCCCTGAGGGTGCACTCTACGCAAAGATCCTGAGAAGTCCCCATCCCCATGCCAGAATCAAACGGATTGACACGTCTGAAGCACTAAAGGTGCAAGGTGTACATCTTGTATTGACCCATGAGGATGTCCCCCGTATTCCTTTTACCACGGCTGGTCAGAACTATCCGGAGCCATCTCCCTACGATACCTTTATGCTTGATACCAAGGCGAGATTCATCGGTGACAGGGTTGCCGTTGTTGTTGCAAACGATGAGGCGACAGCGACTCAAGCCTGCAGCCTGGTTCGAGTCGAATATGATATATTACCGGCGGTTTTCGATGCCCGTCAGGCTATGCAGCCGGGAAGCCCGATAATCCACGACGAACCTGAAGTAAGTGGCATATATGATGCCAGAAGAAATCTGGCTGCTCACATCGATGTTGCAGTCGGCGATGTTGAAGAGGGCTTCAAATCAGCTGATTACGTTTTTGAGCATACTTACAGCGTCCACTACGTGCAGCATGTCTCGATGGAGCCGCATGTCTGCTTTGCCTACCTTGACGAGAATGCCAGAGTGGTGATCGTCACTGCCACTCAAGTACCCTTCCATGTTAGAAGGATAGTTGCCAGGGTAAATCAGGTTCCGATTGCCAGGATAAGGGTGATAAAACCTCGAATTGGTGGAGGCTTTGGCGGTAAGCAGGAAATTGTGCTTGAGGACCTTTGTGCCCACCTTGCTTTGCGATTGCACAGGCCGATTGTTATGGAGCTGACGAGAGAGGAGGAGTTTTATTGTTCGAGGACTAGACACCCTCAATATGTGACTATGAAGACAGGGCTTAAGCGTGATGGCACAATCGTTGCCAACGAGATGCGAGTTATCGCTAACACGGGTGCATATGGTGCTCATGCTCTTACCGTACAATCCAACACGGGCAGCAAGAGCTTACCTCTCTACAGATCACCTAACGTGCGGTACATTGCTGATGTTGCCTACACCAACCTTCCTGTTGCAGGCGCATTTAGAGGATATGGTGCTCCGCAGGGCTACTTCGCCCTTGAGTCTCACATGGATGAGATAGCCAAAGAGCTTGGTATGGATCCGCTTGACCTACGTCGCAGGAATCTCATCCGCAAGGGTGACCCTGACCCGATTGCCACCAAACTTGGCGAGGGGAAAGAGGGTTTCGAACGTGTCATAAGAACATGCGGAATAGAAAAATGCATCGAAGCCGCGGGCAAGGGATTTATTGAAAGAAAGTCGGTTTCAATTGTAAAACCCTTTGAGCGCAGGCGACGTGCCGTCGGTTTCGCTCTCGCCATGCATGGCACCGGGATTGCCGGTGACGACATGGCCGGGGCGACCATAAAGGTCAATGAAGATGGCTCCTTCAATCTGCTCATAGGTGCGACTGATCTTGGGACTGGTAGCGATACTATCCTCGCCCAGATGGCAGCGGAAGTGCTCGGTGTCGATGTCACTGACATAGTCGTCTATTCATCTGATACAGATTACACACCTTTTGATGTTGGCGCCTATGCATCGAGCACAACTTACGTATCGGGGACAGCTGTCGTGCGAGCAGCTGAGAAGGTGAGGGAGCGGCTCAGACATGTTGCAGCCAGATTGTTGAATGAAAATCCAGACAGGGTTTGCTTCAGTGATGGCTTCTTCATCGCTCCTGACAGCAGTCGCATCCATATCAAACAGGCCGCACTCAAGTCATTCTACGGTGAGACAAAAGAGCAAATTGTTGAGTCGGCATCATTCCTGACATTTGAATGCCCGCCGCCTTTCAGCGCCGCATTCGTCGAGATTGAGATCGATCTCGATACAGGGGCTGTTCGGGTTGTTGATGCAGCTTCTGCCGTTGACCTGGGCAGGGCGATAAACCCAG
>JALGWB010000312.1 GCA_025774405.1 bacterium | reverse complement strand
GTTCGGTCATCTATCGGAATCCTCTCGGTGCAGCTCCCGGGCTTGGCATAGCGGCTGGAACCAAGTACATCTATATCCTCCCCGGTGTACCCCATGAGATGAAAGCGATTTTCGAACATTCCGTTGGTGACGAGATTGCTCAACGCTGTCGGGAAGCGTGTTCAATGACAAGGGTGATTACAACTTTCGGGCTAACTGAGAGTGAAATAGTCGCAGGACTTGCTGACGGACTCTCCAGATCAGGACTGAAGGTTGGCTACCTTCCAGGTCCGGACGGGGTTAGGCTCAGACTTACTGCAAGTGGGTCGAACAGGGATCTGCTTGAGAAACAGCTAGAAGAGGCAACTTCGATGATTGCCGAAATCCTGGGCGACCGCATTGTCTCACTAGATGGGGAGCCAGTCCACGTTGTGTTGGGCAGAATGTTGATTGAGAGCAAGACTACGATAGCTGTTGCTGAATCCTGTACGGGCGGGCTTATTGGACATCTGCTTACTGAAATAGCTGGCATATCGGAATCGCTCGATCGGGACATCGTTGCGTACAGTAATAGGACAAAGACGGATGTCCTAGGTGTCGACGGGTCCCTGATCGAGACTAAGGGCGCGGTAAGTGAGGAAGTAGCTGCTGCCATGGCTCAAGGGGTAAAGCAGAAGGCAAGAACAGACATAGGGCTTTCGACGACAGGAATCGCCGGGCCTGGCGGAGGCACTGCTGCAAAACCTGTCGGAACAGTTTACATAGGCATCGCCCTGGGTGACCTGGTCAGAGTAGAGCACAACTTGTTCAGGGGGGAGCGTTCGACAGTCAAGGTCAAGACTGCCTTTACCGCCCTCGACCTGGTCAGGCGCTTATTGACAAAGAGGTGATTGACACTGGAAAAGATAAGGGCATTCATTGCAGTTCCGGCCTCGGACGAGATCAAACGACTGATTGAGCAAGTCGAGAATCGTCTTCGAATCGCCGGTGCAGATGTCAAATGGGTTGTGCCCGGCAATGTTCACGTGACTCTCAAGTTCCTGGGTAACATCAATCAGGACAAGATAGTCCCAATCTGTGAGGGGCTTGAGCAGGCGCTAGCTGGAATCAGACGTTTCGATGTCGAGGTCACCGGGATTGGCTCATTCCCGGGCGGAAGAAGCATGCCGAGGGTGATCTGGCTTGGTTTTGGTGAGGGCGAGGAGATGTTGGCTGAGGTGGCGCGTCGAGTTGAGGGTGTCTGTGCAGGTCTTGGTTTTGAAAAGGAGCAGAGAGGTTTTCGACCGCATCTTACGATTGGAAGAGTTCGCAGAGGTTCATCGAATCTTGACAGGTTGAGGCAGGAAATTGAACAGATTGAATATAATCCCTTGAAACTATTGGTTGATAGAGTTAACCTGATGAGGAGTCAGCTTAGCCCCCGAGGGCCTACCTATTCGATCTTGGAAAGTTTGGCTCTTGAGGAAACATAAGGAGGGGGTTGGGGAATGGTAGCAAAGCACAGGCACAGTGGATCAGGCAAGGTTCAGGCTGTTGGGGCAGGTAAGGATAAAGCTCTTGAGGCCGCTATCATGCAAATCGAACGTCAATTCGGGAAGGGTTCGATAATGCGTCTTGGCGAGGGTCCAACCTGCCAGGAGGTCGGTGTTATCTCAACTGGCTCGATTGGGCTTGATAAAGCCCTCGGTATTGGTGGCGTCCCGCGTGGAAGAGTGGTTGAGGTTTTCGGACCAGAGTCATCTGGCAAGACCACACTGGTGTTGCACATCATCGCCAGTGCACAGAAGGGTGGAGGTCTGGCTGCCTTCGTCGATGCTGAGCATGCTCTGGATCCTTCGTATGCCGAGAAACTGGGTGTGGACATAGACAACCTGCTGGTCTCGCAGCCTGACACAGGTGAGCAGGCGCTTGAGATAACCGACATGCTTGTAAGAAGTGGTGCGCTTGATGTGGTTGCAGTGGACTCGGTTGCCGCGCTTGTGCCGAGAGCTGAGATCGATGGTGAGATGGGAGAGACACAGATCGGTCTGCAGGCAAGGCTGATGTCGCAGGCATTGAGAAAGCTGACCGGAAGCATCAGCAAGTCACGTACCTGTGTGATTTTCGTCAACCAGATTCGCATGAACATCGGTGTTATGTTTGGAAATCCCGAGACTACATCAGGTGGACGAGCCCTCAAGTTCTACTCCTCGGTTCGGATCGATATCAGACGGATAGGCTCGATAAAAGAGGCTGACCAGGTCATCGGTAACAGGACCCGAGCCAAGGTCGTTAAGAATAAGGTTGCCCCGCCTTTCAAGGATGCGGAGTTTGATATCCTTTACGGTTCAGGAATCTCCCGAGAAGGTGAGCTGATTGATCTCGGACTCGCATTGAAGATCATCGAGAAGAGTGGCACATGGTATTCATTTGGAAAGGAGCGGCTGGGTCAGGGTAGGGACAATGTTCGACGCTACCTTATTGAGAACAGCGAGCTTGCTGCGCAAATAGAGGAGCGCATAAGAGCTGCCCTGGAGCTCCCCGCAGGTACGACCTCAAAGACATAAAATGGTGAATCGGGAGGCTTGCCTTACAGTTACCGACCTCAAAAGAGTGCCCCGCCGCCATGAGTTTGAGGTGCACCTCTCGAACGGTGAGTCATTCAAGATCCTCTCAGAAGATGTGCAGCTCAAGGCAATTGCTGTAGGAACCGAGCTCTCAGAGCAAGTGATTGAAGATCTGAGGCAGAGATGTCAGTATAGACACTGTATGGAGATAGTTGAGCGCCTTTTCAGGATAAGACCTCGCACTCGCTATGAAATCATCCGAAAACTTCGTAAGAGTGGATTTCCCAAGGACATTTGTGAGAAGGTGACTGGAGATCTAGAGAGAAG
>JALGWB010000311.1 GCA_025774405.1 bacterium | reverse complement strand
CGAACTGCGGGATAGGTACATGTTTATGGGACCGATCGCTTTTGCTTCATATCTGACGAGGGGCGATCCGCTTGCGGTCCTCGCCCAAATATGTAGTGGTTTGCAGTCTAATGAGCGGGTGGTCTACACGTTGGCGGCTATACCTGCGAGTGCTGAGGTTTACGATCTTGGCTATAGCAGAAGCCACATTGGGTTAGGGCTTATTGCTGGGGCTATACTGATTGCTGCACTCCTCAAGGCTTCTGTGAATCCTGAAACGGATAGACACGAGCCTGAGCTTCAGAAAGTGTATGATCGGAAGTTGGATCAAACCCTTTATCGCTGCTTTTGCCTGGTTCAAGTGGATGCTCCCAGACGTGAGAGAGTCGAGGCGTTGACCAAAGCCATTTATCCGATGATGGAACACTTTGATTCCGACTACAATGGAGTTCGCTGGATTAAGGGGACTTGGCCAAGTTCCCTTACCTTTGTCAAAAACGAGCAGAAGGAGTTTCTAAGCAGTGCCTACTGGCGACTGGTTACGTGGGCGTTCAGTATTGCACATTCACATCGCAGGAAGTCGGTTCGTCTACTCCGAATGGCCGTGGGTCAGTCGCCCGCATTCTACGATCAGTCCTGGCATGATTCATGCATGATCCTGCAGGCCGAGGAGATAGCGAGCCTCTGGCACCTTCCTCACGATGAATTTGCCTCTCCTGATATTGTTTGGGCTTCTACTCGGCGTGCTGCTCTGCCTCGTGAGGTTGCAGCCCGTAGGGACGGGGTGCAATTGGGCACCAACACCTATCAGGGGAAAACCCAGCCGGTGCATCTGCCATATCCTGATCGAGTGACCCACATCAACGTCATTGGCAGAACCAGAGTGGGAAAAACGACGCTTCTGCAACACATCATTCATCAAGATATTGCTGAGGGCAAGGGGGTGGGTGTCATTGATCCTCACGGTGACTTAGTCAAGTCAATCCTGGAATCCAGCATCCCGCAAGATCGAGAAAAAGAGGTGGTACTGTTGGACTTGGCCGATGCTGAGTTTCCTGTCGGTCTGAATCTTCTGACACGGCCAGAGGGAGCGCCAGTTGAGGCGGCTGTAACCCAAGCCCTGGGAATTATCAAGCGTATGTTTGAGGATCAGTGGAGTCCTACTCGGATGGAAGATGCGATCTACAGTGCACTGGCCTCTTTGGTGAACGTGCAGGGAGCCACGATCCGAGATTTGCCTCGACTTTTCCTGGATGAGGCGTACCGTCACAAGGTGCTCGCTCGACTGACGGATGACGTGGCGTTGGAGTTTTGGCAGGAGGAGTTTGAGCCGATGTCGGATGGGCTCAAACTGCAGATGGTGCAGCCGATCATGAACCGGGTGCGCCGCTTCTACCGCCATAAGCCGATCAGAAATATCGTTTGCCAGAAGGATTGCCTGGACTTCCGCCGCATCATGGATCGAGGCATGATCTTTTTGGCAAGTCTGGCCGGGGAGGGAGGCGGAACCGAAGGAGCCACCATCGGAACCGCCCTTATCTCAAAAATCCAACTGGCAGCAATGACACGGGCTAGTTTGCCTCCAGAGCAGAGGCGACCGTTTTATCTTGTGATTGATGAGGTACAGAACTTTACCACAACCAGCTTGCCTGTGATCTTTTCTGAGGCAGCCAAGTATGGACTCTCCTTGACCGTTGCCAACCAATTTCTGGGACAGTTGGAAGGCCCAACACTGGGGGCAATTCTTGGAAACACAGGTACGACAGTCATCTATGGCATTGGGCAGCCAGATGCACCTAAACTGGGACCTTATGTGCGGCCCGTGTTTGATACAGACACTCTGATAAATCTTGACCGCTTCCATTCAGTCGTCAAAATGCAGGTGGATGGACAAACAGCCCCGGCCTTCAGTATGATGGGGTTACGTCCTCCTGACAAACCCGATGATGCTCAGGAGCGAGAAAGAAGAATCAAAGAGCACTCCCGTGCAGCCTATGCACGAGCCAAAGATGAAGTGGAGGAAGAACTCAAACAGCGATTTACAAAGCGACAAACAAAAGATACTGAGGATGGACGTGAAAGCGAAGAACTCGACTTCTGGGAGGAGGAGTCTTCCCAGAACCAAGCGAACAGCCAGGCCACCAGGTGTGGTGCTGCAAGAGCGGGATGACAATCTGCTTTTGGCCTTGTATGAGTATGGGTTGCTGCGCACCAATCAGATTGCCACCCTTCTGTTTCCCTCTTTGCGCACGGCGCAGCTGAGGCTTATGCTTCTGTATCACAATGGATATGTACAGCGCAGATTCGAGTCGGTTGAATACGGGAATGGTCAAGGTCAGGCAATCTACTTTCTCGACACAAAAGGTGCTCGCCATGTGGCTAGAGAGTTGAAGATTGACCTGGATGAGCTTGACTGGAAACGACAACGAAGCCTTGCCTCTTACAGCTTTCTTGAGCACTTTTTGGAAACCCACGATGTGAGAATTGCCCTCACACAAGCGGCCCAAAAGCTGGGTTGGGAGATTGAGCAGGTTTTGGATGAGAGCCAACTCAAAAACGAGGAAATGAAGGACATTGTTGTCGTCAAGTGGGTAGATGAGAACGGGACTCCCAGACGGCGCAGAATGGCAGTGATCGCCGACTTGTTTTTTACCCTCAGAGTTGTCAAGCGGATACGGTGCTTTGTTGAAGTTGATAGAGGCAATGTTTCAATCAAACGCTGGAAACTCAAGATCAGGTCATATATTGCTTACTGGGAGACTGGTAAATACCAGCAGCGTTACCAGTCCCAGCGGGTGCGAATCCTTGTTGTTACACCGGATGAGCGACGGCACAGAAGGCTCAAGGCTGCAACCGAAGAAGTTGGCGGCAGAAG
>JALGWB010000310.1 GCA_025774405.1 bacterium | reverse complement strand
TGCTGCAACATCTTTGACAGCAAGCTATAGTAAGGGAGATTGGGTCGAGCGGTTGCTGACTCGAAAACCTCGCGTAACTTCACAAGATGTGGTGAGGCCTTGCTTATACTGGCCTCATCATAGACATCGCGGCGGGAAGGGTTCCACCCAAGGTTAGTTGCAAACCCGGTTTGGACATCTTTCGAGAGAACGTATTTCAGAAACTGCCACGCAGCCTCCTTGGCATCACTGTTACGTGAGATTGCGATATGCCAGCCGCCGAGGGTGGCAGCGTGTGCTTTTCCTTCGAACCTCGGCAGCAGGCTTATGCCCACCTTCTCCCGGACCTTCGAATCTTCGGCCTGATGCAGGCTCCAGGCATATGGCCAATTCCTCTCGAAGAGAGCATTTCCACTTTCGAAGAAGGTCCGCACCTGTTCTTCCTTCATCTCGGTATAGGTGTTTGGAGGTGAGATCTGATATCTTGTGATGAGATCCCTCATGAAGGTTAGCGCCTCGATATTGGCTGGAGTATCGATGGTAAGATTGCCGTCACTGTCGGTGATCCCTCCGCCATTTGAAACAGCGAATTCGAGGAAGTTGCATATGAGCCCTTCGTATTGAGCGCCCTGCCAGACAAAACCCCAGAACTGGGGGTTATGCTTGCGTTCTTGGCTCTGGACCTTGACAGCGATTTCGGCAAGATCCCTCCAGGTTTCTGGTGGACTATCATAACCGTACTTCCGTAGCAGGTCGGAGCGATAGTACAGAAGACCGGCATCGACATAGACGGGCAGCGCGATTAAGTTACCATGATAGCGATCGGCAAGATCGACTACACGACTGAAGAATGGGGAAAGGTCAAAGTTATCATCAGCCACATAGCTATTGAGGGGCTCAAGCCACCCTGATGCAGCAAATTGCCCGATCCAGACAATATCCATGAGGAAAGCATCCGGGTCCTTCTCACCTGATCTTAGAGGAACAACCAGGCCCTGCCTTCGTTGATCGGTATCGGTTGGCTGACGTAATATGCCAATCTCTATTCCTGTGGAATCCGTAAACCCTCTCGCTAAATCTTCCCAGTAATCGAGCTCAGCCGGGGCTCCACCTATCATCAAGGTAACTTTGTTCGGAGCTTGTGAGCAGGCAAGAACCACGATAGTCACTATGAGCATGAGTCTAAGCCACATCTTCTTCCTCCTTTGACCTGGTAGATCCTGAGGCGGTTCCCTCCGTTTCAATAATGAGCGTTCCGGATGGAGGATTCAACTGCTAGTTTAGGCAGAGAGTATAGATCTCAGCGATCAGGATGCGCACTGCGAGCAGGATTGCAGTGACTATCAAGAGCTTTCTAATCCATGGACTTCCGTGCCTGAGTGCAAGTCTTGCGCCGACGAATGCCCCTACTGAGTAGGTTGCTGCAAGCGTTAGTCCGATGCGATAGTCTATCAAGCCGTAGCTGCCGAAGAGTAGCGAAGTCGCTCCTGTTGAAAACACACTCATCAGACGGGTCGCGGCTGCGCCCTCAAGAAAGCCGAAACCAAGCAAGAGCACGAATGCATACGTCAGGAGAGTGGCGTAGCCACCTGTGAATATACCACCATAAACAGAAAGCGGCAGGAAAACGACAAGCGAGGCCATAAGGCGCCTGCGCCGGAGGCTCACCTCGGCCATTCCCAACCCAATCGAAGGCTTGACAAGCAACACACTGGCGATGACAAGCGTTGCGACCGCAATGAGAATTCTCAAGCCCTGATTGGGCGTTTTCACAACGACGACGGCACCTATCAAGGATCCGACTATAACCGGTATGCTGTGAGCATAGACCCATCTCCTATAAGGCAGGGTTGTGCCCCGCAGCAGAATCATGGCTCCTACTGAGCTCAGGAAGAGTGTGGCAAACTTGTTGGAGGCAATTGCAACCTTGGCGTCAACTCCCAGCCCGATGAGCAAAGGAATCATAATAAGAGCTGTACCACCAACCGCCACCGAAAACATTGCAACAATAAGACCCGTCACACCAACCGTAATCAGGACAGTTGCATCCAAGATCATCCTCGTCTGTGATTGGTCAGGCGTCCTATTAAACCAGGGTTTCCGTAGCCCGTCAAGTGCGCATAGTGCCAAAGGATTCAATGAACGGATCTCTGGCAACCTTGCTGATTACCGATGTAGTTGCCTGGGTGGGTCAGGGTGGGAAAGGAAATACCCGCTTAAGGTCAGCGATCCCACCGGGTAACGACCAATTGAGACTACTTCGGGCAGGCAAGCGTGAACCGCTTTTCGGTCCCGCTTCTTACCAGTTACATCTGGTCGGGGCGACTGGATTTGAACCAGCGACCACTGGCCCCCCATGCCAGTGCGCTACCAGGCTGCGCCACGCCCCGACCAGCTTTCCACTTGGAATGCTATATCAATGACGTTGAGCTTTCAAGTTGAAAATGATGCGGGATGTTGAGGCATGAAAAAGGGCCGGTATCGAGATCGCCTTTTCCCTTGTGCTTCGTGCATGCTGACGAGCGATCGCACTCAAAATCTCACGATTCCAGGATTCGCCTGATCTCGAGCAGGTCTTGCTTGAGTGAAGCGAGGATCTCGGCAAGCTTATCCTTCCTTGTCCTCTTCCCCGGATTTGCCTTTACTTCGAGGAGTTTCTTTCTTGCACCTGCAATGGTGTAGCCCTCTTCGTGGAGGAGTTTCTTGATCTGCTCGATCAGCTCGATGTCATTGGAACGGTAGATTCGGTTGCCCGCCCTGTTCTTCTTGGGTCGAAGTACCTTGAACTCGGTCTCCCAATAGCGCAGCACATGGGGTTTGACATCTGTCAGCTGGGCAACTTCAGTAATCGAATAGTAAAGCTTGGGCGGTATCTTCTTCCGCAT
>JALGWB010000309.1 GCA_025774405.1 bacterium | reverse complement strand
GCATTGTCCCGTCATCATTGATCTCGAATGCCTCACAACCCGTCGATTCGGCAAAACAATTCCACAGGTCAAAATAGAAGCCGCTGTGGAGCGCCAACAGACATATATTGTTGGTCTTAAGCCCACGGATCACATCCATAATGGGAAGGTCATCACCTGTGCCAGTGGTTGCATCCCTGCCAGGATCGATCCCCGTTGTCCTAGGCTGTCCACCGGTACAGCTCAACACATCACAATCGTGAGGAACGTCATCGCCCCACTGGATTAGAAACCTCTTCGCTCCAGCTCTCCAACCGATACCCGGATCAGCATAGGCTTCATATAGCGCCCTGGCATAGCTTTCCGGCCAGTCGGCACCATTGCCGATAACGAGAGAATTGATAGAATTGGCAACGTCGCTAAGATTGCCGGTCAGGGTTTGATCGAGATTGTAAGCATAATCTCCTACCAGCCCGTAAATTTCAGCATAGCCGCAATATCTGTACGTGCCGACATAGTCCATGTGGGAAATCACACCGAAATAGCTATCGGGAACAAGGGTTCTGATCTGGTTCATTATCCGCAGCGAGTTGGCTTTCACGCTGTCGATTTCCTCTGCCATGCTGCCGGTGAGATCAAAGCACCACAGGATGTCAGCTTGCTTGGGTTTAGGGCTCTCCGGCAGGTGGAGCGTCTTATGCTCCACGTGTTCCTGACCCGGGCGCATTGTCACAAACAGCGACTCAGGCATCAGCCGTGGACTGTCTGCTGGTTGGACCTGAGGCATCTCAGGAAGTGGCTCATAGGGTATAACCGATCTGTAGCCAACATAGTCGGAGGGATTAAGACCGACGGGATGCCCCGCCTGCTCATCTTCCCGAGCGTTCTGGGCTGCTCCCATTGTAAGCAGGCCTATTGCGGCAAGAACAATAAGGATCAGACTACCTCTACATGTTTTCATTTTGCCCCGCTCCTTGTTTTAAGTTGCTCCCGTACTCCTTCAAAACTGTGCCAGGCCGGCACAAACTTCCTAGCAACGAAATCAACACCTCCTCTCCTGCTGGTTGTGGACCAATAAGGATGGGTCTCGTCAGCGATAAGACTACCCCGAAGTATCGAGGTAATGGCTGAAGCCAGGTACATGTGCGCCTCCCGCCACGTCCTTGTGAAACATTGCCATCACACTTTCGCAGCTAAAGTGTGACTTTCCCTCCGTTGCGGCATATGGTAGCACAGACCGACCTTGCTTGTCAACGCCAAATTAGAGGCATTTTTGCACTGTGCGAATGTCAGGTAGCAAACAATGTCTTGCCTTTCTTAGCGGGGCAGGAGGCGCTGAGCAATCAAGAATCCGACCCCAATAAGCAGGGGTATGATTCCATTGATACCGGCCCCAAGGCCTTGCCGCACCCCGAGGGCAATCATTGAACCAACGCCGATTGAGGCCATGATCATGCCGAGGACAATGAGCCAGGCACGCGCAACCCTGAAATCAGTAGGCTTCTTCTCTTCCCTCGGCTCGAGCAGCTCAGAAGGTATTTCCATACCCTTCTCGAGCATCAGCATGCGTTCACGATGTAGCTGCTCCTTTTCTCTTGTCCTTAGAACAGCAGCAACTATGGCAACAGCAAATGCTCCGGAGATGGCGACTATGGGTATCAGGAAGACAGAAAAATCAGGTGCCATGGTTAACCTCCTCAGTCAGAAGGGTTCCGATCTTTCTCACTCTGATTGACGTCACCAGGGTCAAGTTTGTTTCACCTAATTATTGCAGGAGGCAAGCAAGTTGAAACACTTACTGACGCCGGGACGTCAGTATAAAGGAGGTGACATGCATAGAAGACCGTGCTACGCTTGGAACTGGATTGCGCGCTCCTCACAGTTGACTTACGAGCTAAATCCAGGACGACTGCTAACTTGTCGAGAGGCAGGGATTGTGAGAAGGCAGGTGCCCGCTGACGATGAGGAAGATCTGCTCAGGTGCCTCCGTAAGCGTGATGAAGCTGCTTTTAGGGAACTTGTTGGGCGCTACAAAGATGAGGTCGGCTGGATCGTGACGAGAATGATAGGGCGCATGCTCAGCGAGGACATGACCCAGGAGGTTTTCCTCAGAGTTTATGAGTCAATTCCCGGCTTTCGGGGTGATGCTTCCCTAAGAACATGGATAAACAGAATAGCTTACAACTTGTGCGTCAGTTATCTCAGACACCAATCGCGGGCGCAGAATATTCCTCTTGAAGATATGACCGAGGAAGCCCTCTTTCACCTGCTGCCAGCATCGGATTCTCCTCAAGTTGAGAGCATGGATCTCAGCCGGCTTATCGAGAAAGCCATGGCTCAACTTCCTCCAAAGTACCGAGCTATCATAACCTTCTATTACAATGATCGCCTGAAATACCATGAGATCGCTGAAATAATGGGTATCCCCATTGGCACGGTTAAGACCTATCTGCATAGAGCACGCTTGAGATTGAGGAGCTATCTGCTGAGACATGGGTGCAAACCTTCTCGAGCAGGTACGGACCATCGGGGGGGGGGATAAGCTTGAAAGACTGTGAGCGTTCAATCGCTTTGATTGATCATTTGCTCGACGGCCAGCTTCAAAGTGAAGATCGCAGCTGGTTGAGAGCTCACATCAAAGTCTGCAAGCGCTGTCAGGCCGAGCTTCGTTTTCAAGCTCGGCTGCACAGAGTACTTGCCAGCCAGAGCCTGCCTTGCCTGAGTGAGAACTTGACTGATAAGATCATTGCTACTGCCAAAGGGAGAGCAAGGCACAGTCACCTTTTGAAGGCTGTCAACCTGCTATCGCTAGCGGCTCTAGCAGGTCTTTTGCTGTTCCTGGTTGGGTTGGGCGCCATCGAAGGGCTTGCAGAATCGATAGTTTCGACCATGATCAGATGGCAAAG
>JALGWB010000308.1:2298-5199 GCA_025774405.1 bacterium | reverse complement strand
GTGGGTGGCGCAGGCCAGGCATGGGTCGTAAGCTCTAAAAGCCATCTCTACAAGATTGAGTGCTCCCTCGGTTATCTCACCGTTCTTCTTGATCACACCCTGAGCGGCTTTCTTAAGCGACATGGCTATGGGTGCATTGTTGTTGGTGGTTCCAACGATGAGATTCACGTCCTTAACAATACCACGTTCATCGGTTACGTAGTGATGATAGAGTGTACCACGGGGTGCCTCAACGACTCCGACACCCTCATCAGGAGTTACTGTCGGAATAGTTCTTATCTCCTTGGCGAGTGCCTTGTCTATGCCCTTGGTAGTGCCCTCTGGCCTTGAGCCCTTGGTGATCTCAGGATCAGTAGCAAGTTCAAGCATACGTTCGGCTGCATACATTATCTCCACAACCCTTGCCCAATGGGTTGCTAGGGTTGCATGGATGGGCTTGCCACCGAGGGTATCATACATGCGCTCCCATGCCTTGTGAGCCAGAGGAGTTGCCATACCGTCAGCAACATTGCACCTCGACAGCGGCGTAGCCTTATAAACTCCTGATTCCTTGCCATCAACCAATCCTTTCCATCCAACATTCTTAAGATACGGGAACTTAAGATAGGTATATGGCTCGACGTGTTCAGCGATATGATCCCTGTAGTCCCTGGCTTCAAACTTTGCAAACTCCTTCCCATCGGGATCGGTTACTCTTATTTTGCCATCATAGAAATTGGTATGGTTATTTTCATCAACAAGCCCCATGTTGTAGGTTTTGTGTGTATAGGCATCGCTCTTGATGAGCTCAACGTAATCTGAGTTCTTTAGCACCATATCATCGAATAGCTGCAGTGTGAACTTACCGAACTCTACAGCCTCTCTGGCGACTTCCTCAATCTCCTTACGCTGCTCCTCGGTTATTCCTCTACTCACACCGCCCGGGATTGCGAACACCGGATGGATGCTTCGCCCGCCCATCAACTTGATAACTTCGTGACACCTCTTCCGTATGTTGATCACTTTGAGGCCGATCTCAGCGCCAACCTTGCCAATGACACCGAGGATGTTGCGCTCCTTGGGGCTTGCATCAGGTCCCATGATGAAGTCAGGTCCACCAAGGATGTAGAAGTGAGTTGTATGATCGGTCACATAGAAAGCCATGTAGAGAAGCTCTCGCAGCTTCTTTCCAGCCGATGGGGGATCGACGTGATAGACAGCATCGGTCGCCTTGGCACTCGCCATGTGGTGGGCTTCAGGGCATACACCACAGATACGGGTGGTTATTCTGGGAAGCTCCTCGACAGGTCTGCCGATGCAGAATTTCTCAAAGCCCCTCAGCTCGGGCACTTGGAAATAGACATTCTCCACTTCGCCCTTATCGTTCAAGAAAATCTCTATCTTACCATGACCTTCCAGGCGCGTGATAGGATCAATGGTAATCCTCTTCATCTCAATCTACTCCTTCTAAGTATTGAGTTGGCGAGTCCGAATCTATAGCCAGTCCCGAGCGGATCAAGTACAGTCTCACATGCCTTGGCTATTTCTTCAGGATCGATCGAGTCGATGATGGAACCCAGAACTGCCACCAGTTTGGCTCCTTGATCGATAACACCCTCAGGCGGACCATAGCAACCCCGGCATGGCATATTGACACTCGGGCACTGAGCACCGCAGCCTGCTCTGGTTACCACTCCGCAGCAGATTATGCCTTGATCAAGTAGACACAACTCAGGATCGGGAACAATCTCATGAGGTCGATAGAAGCGCTTGACCTTCTTCTCCTTGCGTTCGCGAGGACATTCCTCACATAGGGCAGTCGTGCCAGCACCTACTACTGCACCTGGGGCTGGCAGCTCGCCTCCAAGTGCCTTTTCAAGAACAGCCCACGTCTGCTCCTCAACCGGCGGACACCCGGGCACGAAGTAGTCAACCTTGACAACCTGCTCAAGTGTCTTGACTGTATCATAAAAAGCCGGAAGCTTGAGATCTCCTTCCTTTACCTCGGTTATTGTCTCTGGTTTGGTAGCCTGGGGATTGTCCAATGTTGGAACCTTTTCGTAAACGTAATTGAAAATATCCTCTCGATAAGATTGATTTGCAAGCCCTGGAATGCAACCCTCACAGGCGCAGGATCCATACGCAACCATGACCTTGGACTTCTTCCTCAAGACTTTAGCCATATGTTCATTTTCACTTGTTCGGATGGCTCCATTGAAGAGGCAAATGTCGATCGAACCATCTGGCATTGCATTGACATCTTTGTACTTGATGTCCATAGCCACAGGCCAGAATACGATTTCAGCGTTTTCGGCAACGGTGAGCAGCTTCTCACCGATATCAAGAACTGCAATCTCACAACCTCCACAGCTGGCTGCCCAGTAGAGAGCTATTTTGGGTTTTGCCATCTTGGACCTCCAAAACCATTAGATGCCACTATTCTTCTCCCAGCTTCTTTGCTTCTTTCTTGAGCTCCTTCTGCTCCTTAGACTCTTTTGCCTCTGAAGTCTTCTCTACCAGATAGGCTTTCTTTATGAAAACAGGCTTGACCGGAACATTCCTGAAGCGGCCTTTGTCTTCAACCTTGACCTGTGCAATCTTGTCAACCACATCCATCCCCTTAGCCACTTTTCCAAAAACAGCATAACCGTATGTGCTGGGGTCGTTGCCTCGGTGATCGAGGCGGGTATTATCAACCAGATTTATGAAGAAATGGGAGGTGGCACTGTTTATTGCCGACGTTCTTGCCATGGAGATGGTTCCACGCTTGTTGCTCAAGCCATTGGTTGCTTCATTCTTGATTGGCTCATGCTGTTTCTTCTGCTTGAGATCCTCAGTCATACCGCCTGCCTGCAATACAAAACCTTTAACAACCCTATGGAAAACTGTTCCATCATAGAAGCCCTCACGAGCATATCTCAG
>JALGWB010000308.1:0-2275 GCA_025774405.1 bacterium | reverse complement strand
TTCCTTTTTGAACAGCTCAAGTGTAATATCTCCGTAGTTCGTCTCGAGTACAACCATTGGATTGGACTCAGGCGCCGGGTGCGCGGTTTTGGGGGTGGCTTGAGGGTCAGTTGCAGTTTTCTCAGCTGATTTTTCTGCTTCTTCTGCAAGCGATGCCAGCGTGAAGGATACCACTATTGCAATTGATACCAGGAGAACACAGACTGCCTTCATCTCATTTACCTCCTTGAAGGATTAACCAAGGTATTCTCACAGATTGGCTGGCTTTTGTCAAGGCGTTTGGGAGTTTGAGATGCTTGCGATTTTACCCGATAGATGATACCGTCTCAGGGGGACAGAAGGATGTCAACTCGAAGCAAGATCGATGTGAGATGCGAGTGCGGTGAGACCTTCAAAGCCGATATATGGCAGAGTGTGAATGTGACTGCCAGCCCCGAGCTTCGAGATCAGATCCTCAATGGTGAAATGAACGTCGTCACATGCCCAGCCTGCAGCAGGCGATTTCACGTCGAGATACCATTCCTCTACCATGATCTCGAAGGGCGAGAATGGATCTGGATTTATCCACTAAGTTATGAGAAGGATGCTTTTTCAATCTATCAGAAGGTGCATGAGATGTGGGAGGATGTGAAACGATCCGTACCGATGAAGATAAAGGAGCGATTCGAGAAAGAATACAGGGTGACGGTTCTCTTCGGGATGGATGCTCTTGTCCGTTATCTGCGCTCCAAAGGGGACGGCGGCGAGGGTTAGTAGGAAAGGAAAAGTTTACCCCATTTGGTCTTGAGGGCCTGCTTGACTCGCCTCCTGCCAATGAAGTTGTACCAGTAAACGTCGTGGTAGAGGACTGAGGCGACATAGGACCATGGCGTGATCACCGTTCGAAGCAATACTTTCTCGAGAGGCTTAAGCGGTCCCCAGTAGATGGCTTTCTGACCACGGCTTGCAAAGGTGTTGCTTGCAGCATCAAAATCGAAGTTGACATTCGAGATATCCTCGCCCACGACCTCGATTTCTTTTGGATCACCGCAGCCTAAGCCCTTTTCATATGCCAGCCTTATGAAGTCAAGTTTAAGTGGATCGAAGCCCATCATCTTTGCAGCTATCGCATCAATGGCTACCTGATCTGCAGAGGCCAGTATGTAGTCCTTTACATGAGGTCTCATACATCTTGGTCCCGGGCCATCCCCAGCAAAGGTGCCATCCATGACTGCAAAGACGGCGGGGTGAATCTCCTTTTGAATGTTGAGCAGGTCAACAAGGGTCTCATGAATCACCGAATGGGTCCAATGTCTTCGCTCATGAAGCAACCCACCGAAAGCATTCTTCATCGCCCCCGTCATCGTTGTAAAAACGTGGGTTTTCATCGTTGGCAGGTGGATTATGCTTGAACCTATGAGCCGCTTTGGAATATGAATTCCCTCAGGGAAAATTGAGTCGAGAACGAGCATCTTGGCCTTTGGCTCGTACCTTATCCACTCTTCGCCCTCATAGAGATGAATATTCCTGATGCCGTACTTTTCGAGCACAGGCTTATGCTTGTTTGCGACCTCGCCCCGTTTCGCGCTTACAACAACTGTCCTATTGTGGGCTCCATAGATCTTGGCCCGGTCATAGCCGTCGGCGAGCATGGTCTTGATGACACCTTCGAGCTGCCAGGGAGTGGTCGAGGTTGCCGGATACCAGAAGTGCCATGAGATGTTGATCTTCAAAGCTACTTCACTCTGATGGGGGATGCATTGCTGGTAGTCAGCCATGTGCATAAGCCTGGCGATGTCTCCAAGCACGCTTTCAGGTGACGTCTTCAGAACGGCAACTTTTGACATACTATCCTCACAAACGAATGTGCCGGAGGTCGGATTCGAACCGACATGGACCCAAAGGTCCGGTGGATTTTGAGTCCACTGTGTCTGCCAGTTTCACCACTCCGGCATCCACCCAATATTATGGTCGGGAGGGCGCGCTGTCAAGTTAAGCTTGGATGAGGGTTTTGACGATTATGTTTGATGTTGACAGAGAGGTCTGGGTTGCTATATTAGCTTACGTGGTGGGGCTGTAGCTCAGTTGGGAGAGCACTTGTCTGGCAGACAAGGGGTCACGGGTTCGAGCCCCGTCAGCTCCACCAGTTTTTTTGAATCCGAACCCGCGTTAGTAAGCAGAGATCGCTGTAACTGTATTTCCTCCCAGTAGGTTTGCAGCTTCGGAATCGGGAAGGTGTAGAAGATTTTGGTCTCGCCAGTGCACGGGTTGATTTCTATCCGCTGCACCAGCCGCT
>JALGWB010000307.1 GCA_025774405.1 bacterium | reverse complement strand
TTTGCCGAAATCGTTGGGTTTGATTCAAAGGGGAATCCGTAGATGATAGGTGTGCTTACAGTCTTTCATGTGATCATCTCCGTCAGCTTGATAGTGGTGGTGCTGCTGCAAAGCGGGAGAGGCACTGGACTGGCGAGTGTTTTTGGCGGAGGAGGTGGGGGATCACTTGTCGGCGGTAGGGGCTTTGGTGGGATTCTTGCCAAGGCGACGGCAGTGCTTGCAATTAGCTTCATGTTGACGTCAATTGCGCTGACGGTTGTCCCGCGGGGTGGTGGGGAAAAAAGCATTTACCTCGAAAGACAGTCCGGTGAGCCAACAGGGATGCCTATGGAGCAGGGTCCAGCTGAAGGGACTCAGCCGACAGAGGTTCCTGCAGGGGAGTCAGGACAATAGGATTTTGGGTTGACCTTGGCCGGCCCCGCATGTAACTTAATAGCGTTACCCTGGCGCAGGCAATGCCGGGATGGTGGAACTGGTAGACACGTGCGCTTGAGGGGCGTATGGGTTCGCCCGTGGGGGTTCAAGTCCCCCTCCCGGCACCATGTTAGTAGAGTGATCTGAGCTCCTCGATTTTGCTCTCAATAAAGTCAAAGCCTGAAGCCAGTACGTCCGGATCAAGCATGTCAACACCCGTCTTCTCGAGGATGATCTCCGGGGCCGGCTTGTCGAACGGGGATTTAAGCATGGCGACATACTTTTCAACGAAGCCTGGCTGGTTCAGGATTCGATCGAAAAATACGAGAGCAAGTGCCTGGGCGAAAACATAGTTGACGTTGTACATTGGTACATCAAAGTAATGATGGATGACTGACCACATGCCCTTGTATTCAGGATGCATAGCGTAGTAAATGCTATAGGGGGTTGTCATACGGTAGGCGATGTCATCGAGATCATCTGCACCGATTATTGTACCTTCCTCGATACCTTCATAGATCTTTAGCTCCAGGTTTGCAAACATGTTGTTTATCAAGAGCCCGAGGGCATCCTCAAGAAATTGCTCAAGATAGTAAGCCTTGAGATCCTTATCCTGAGCCTGGCTATAAAGATAGTAGCCTATCAGGAGCTCGCTTGTAATGGCTGCTGATTCTGTGAGATAGGATGGACCACTGAAGTAGATCGGTCTAACACCTGCATCAGACTCGATCATGTGATGCACAGCGTGCCCACTCTCGTGAGCAAGACCCCGGACCTCTGATAGATAGCCGTTGTAGGTTTGAGCGAAGAACAGGTAAACACCACCGGGATAGCCTGTTGAGAACATTCCAGGCACACGCTTTTCTCCTGTCACAATGTCAAGTAAACGATTATTGGGATCGAGCAGATGCCTGAGACGACTTAGATACTCCTCACCCAGAGGCTCCATTGCTGCCAGGATCGCCTTACGAGCTTCATCAATCGTGAACCTTGGTTTCTCAAAGTCTTCAGCCTGGACCTGGCGATCCCAGATGTAAACCGTATCATAGCCTGTAATCGCTTTGATCCTGGTTTGCCGCACCTTTTCGTACTCTTTTCTGAGATAAGCATGTCGGGCGATTTCATCGAAATAAGCTGCAACATCATCGTAGCTCAGGAACAGATCAAAGAACTTGGAATCCGGGTAGTTTCTGAATCCCTTCAGCTGAGCTATCTTGTCCCTGGTTTCGATTGCCTTTATCAAAGTGAAAGCATAGAGATCACGTTGCTCCGCCATGGTCTGAAAGTATCCCAGCCAGGCATCCTTTCTGACCTGGCGGTCATTGCTGTTGATAAGGACACTGAAGTTCAAATTGACATCGAATGTATCACCGTCAACCACGATGTCCGGAAAATCCGTCCTGTCGATAAGCCTCTGGTAGAGTTTCTCGGACCACCCACCGAGATATGGTGAGAGACTCGCTAACAGCTCCTCCTCCGGGAGTGTGAGTGTGTGGTCTCTGTAGCGACGTGCTTCTTTGATTGCAAATTCATATTCTCTGAGTTCCGGCCTTTCAGAGAAATATCGCTCAAGCGTTGCATCATCGATAACCTGGGTCTCCGTTTTTATAAACTGGATTCTACTTTCAAGGTCACCCGAGGTCTTCTCGATTTTTTCAAGCGGCTGGAAGTCATCCGTATTCGTCGCATATCTCAGGTAGGCATAGACCCATAGTTTCCACCAGGTTGGGATGAGATCTTCATTGAGACGATAGGCATTGTATAGATGGTCTGCCGATGAAGCCAGTTGTCCTTTGAGAGCCTCAAGTCTTGTGATCCCCTCAACCAAGGCGTCAAGATCAGCCTGGAACGCAGTTTCATCTGCGTAAAAATTGCCTTCGAGGTCGAATGTGTATAGGTTCCTGTCGGTTGATGGGATGGGCTCGAAATCCTGAGCAGTGGCGAGGGCAACGCTTGCGGTGAGTGTCAGAATAAGGACAGCAATGTTTGCGTATCTCATCTCCTACTCCTTTCGCTTCAAACTGGAAAGTTTTGCGGTCAGTCTAACTCATCTTGTGCTGGTGGGCAAGGCTTTTGAGCTGGCTTTCTTGGCTTGACACGTAGCAGTGCTTATTGCTATTAACCGAACTATGGAGGGGGTTGGATCTTATGAAAATGGTGATTTCGTGGCTTGGGTTTTGCCTGCTTCCGCTGACAATAGCATCTGGCTTTGAAATCGGGGCTATCTTCGGCGAACCGACGGGGATAAGCCTTGGCCTCGGACCAGCTGATGAATCGATTATGGTAGCTGCTGTGGCATGGTCATTTGAAAAACCAAGAGCTTTCCATTCGCACTTGGATTATCTTCATCACTGGCGGACGTCGGGCCCTATCACTCCGTCACTTACTGCTTACTATCTTGGCCTCGGGGTGAGGTTCAAGGCAAGTGAGACCAAATCGAGAATTGGGATAAGACTCCCACTCGGGGTAGAGACATACAAACCGAAGCCGCTTGTGGTGTT
>JALGWB010000306.1 GCA_025774405.1 bacterium | reverse complement strand
ATCCCAGGCAATAAATGTAGATAGTGCTGAGATCGAATGGCTCGAAATCGCCTTATCGGCAGGTAGATGACGTGGCTTCTCAATCGATTTCAATCTCACCCATCTCGACGCCATAAACACCGGTCCGGTCAGTTACAGCCATGGTAAGAAGCTCCCCAATCGTCCTGATCTTGAGGTAAGTGGAAGACTGTCCTGGCACGGTAGATGGCTACGGCTCTACTACGAGTACGATCACGTCTCGGGCAACTATTGGAATCTTGCAAACGACCGAGCGCCCAACAACAAGGGGCCACTTCTGCCAACACGTAACGTTCACAACGCTGGATTCACTATGGAGCTCAGTGACGGGCTTCAACTCAGGTTCGATGTGAGCAATCTAACCGACAGGCACTATGAAGATGTAATCGGCTATCCCCTTCCAGGAAGATCGATGATGGTTTCCGTTGACTATGAGATGAGGTAGGTCAGATGCATTCGCGAAAGGAGGAAAGCAATGAAGTTTGAGAACATCAGGACGCTGGCGGCTCGCTTTACGGCTCGACACATCATTCCCTGCGCCATCGTTGCAGCAGTTGCGCTGGCTGCAGCCGGCTGGTCTGAGACGGAATATGCATTTGTTGTGACCACCGACTTCTATTCAGCAGCCTATTACTCAACGGTTGAGGTGCTTCCACCACGCACAACGGATCTCAACATAGGAACTGTAAGCACCGATCCTGTCGTCCACTATGATGTAAACGAGGACATGGTCTTCGTTATCAATCGCTACCTTGCTGATAACATTCAAATCGTCGATCCCCAAAGTGGTTTTGCAACGGTCGGGCAGTATTCGGTTGGTAACGGATCCAATCCCCATGATATCCGCCTTGCCAGTGCCAGCAAGGCTTATGTGAGCCGCTTCGAGTGGAAGACCATGCTCATAGCCAATCCTTACTCTGGTGATTCGCTCGGCATCATCGATCTATCTGGCTTTGCTGATGGTGACGGTATCCCCGAGATGGACCGCATGGAGATTGTTGGCAATCGCTTATTTGTGACCTTGAATTGCATTGACCACTCGACATGGTTTCCCAATGGTCCCGGCAAGGTTGCAGTCATTGACATTGATACTGACACACTCGTCGACTGTGACGCCGGGCTGCCCGGAGTTCAGCCGATTGTGCTGCCTGTGCCGAATCCATACTCTGAGCTGCGTTACGAGCCTTGCAGCGGGCTGTTGATTGTCGGGTGTCTGGGCGCATGGGGTGATGTGACTGGAGGCATTGTTGCCATTGATCCGGGTAAGTTGAGTGCAGAACTCCTCGTCACTGAGGCTGAGCTCGGTGGAGACATCTCAGACGCCCTTGTGACACCTCACGGTAAGGGCTATGCAGTTGTGCTCGACACGCTGCCGTGGCCGGACAACTATGCCCGACTTGTGGCTTTCGATGCCCTGACCGGAAACATCATTGACACCCTTTATGCACAGACCTCAGGAACGGGCTCATCGCTTGCATCAATAGAAGCCAACCGCCAGCGTGAAATCTACCTATGCGATCGTGACGTTACTCAGCCCGGAATGAGAATCTTTGACATGGAAAGCGACACCCTCATTGCGAAAATCGATGTTGGGCTTCCCCCATTTGATCTTGAGTTCGTTCAGGTCCCATGGGCTCAGGTGAAGGTTCCAAAGGTCCCTCATGGGGGAAGGCTTTCAATCCAACCCAATCCGGCACGCTCCTCAACTCGCATCTTCTTCAGGACCATAGTATCGAATGAAGCGGTGAGCCTAAGGATCTTTGATGCGACAGGAAGACTTGTCCGAACACTCGATATGGATGAGCTACAAGAGCAGACGTGCACGTCGTGGGATCTTACAGATTGCCGCGGAGTCGACGTCTCACCTGGCGTCTATTACTGCATACTGAGGGGAGACGAGTATCACATCACCGAACCTGTTGTCGTCATCCGGTGAGCCGGGTCTAAGGGGTTGCAGAACCCTTCGAAAGGTGGCATGGTATAGATGGGAGAGATGGAGACTGCGAAAGCTGCCAATCAGGGGTAAGCTCTGTGGGCAAGAATCTCTGTCCAGTGCATGGAGTTGAGAAAAGCCTCTTCTGTCAGGTGTGCTTTGCACGGCTTTGCCCTCAGTGCGCTGTGCGAGTCGGCGATAGCCTCGTCCACCCCGAGTGTTCGAAGTGGGCAGAGAACGATACCATCATTGGTGGACTTGACTACTATGACATTATGGCAATGGGCTTAGGCAGCGTCTTCTTCGGTGACGACCTGGGTGCCATCGCCCTCGACGACTCGCGCCCATCAGGATCCTGGTGAGCATGTCAGATGCCGTAAACGACCCCATGCACCTGTGGGATTATCGCTTACGATGCGACCTCCTCTCCTGTTGCAGTATCACTGTTAAGGTCGTAGGCTGCTAGTGCGATAAGTCAAGGTTCAAAGATGACCGGTCAGACATTACGCATCGGAACCTTGCTTATAGTTTCCTTTTGCCTGTGCTTAAGCGCCCATCACGCCCGGTGTTGTAAGGAAGTGATAATCAAGGAGACAGGTCTTCCTGGGTGCGGCTGTGCCAATGTCTGTCCGGACTGTAGTGAGGTGACTCAAACTGGCTTTTGGCGACTGCTCTCGCTTACCGATGTACCCTTCTTTTATTTCGAAGCTTTTGACCAGCCCTGGAAGAACTGGGAATGCATAGAGCCGTGCTGGGAGCCTTTTGATCAGGATCGGACGCCCAAAGATGTTGTCAGCACCCTGATAGCCCGGCGATGCCACGTAGAGCCCTCAACGTGGGGTGCGATCAAGGCTAGGTTCAGACAACCCGACCATCAGAACACCATTGAGCCGAGCAATCCCGACTAGGAACACTTCGCTGCAAAGTCGAGGCCACCGCATTTGAATTCCCCACGCTGACGCACGCCGCGTGCAGTTGGGAA
>JALGWB010000305.1 GCA_025774405.1 bacterium | reverse complement strand
TCAGCAATCAGAGATTCTCTGATCTTGAGATTGATGTCGGTTTCAGCTTCAACTGTCCCCCTGACCTCGGTGACCGTGTTGTCAAGGCTTATACGCTTTATTCTCCTTGCTGTACGCAGCTTCGCCATTGCATCACCGATTCTTTCCATCGCCTTTTCGAGGTTCTCCATAGAGGTTGCGTATGAGATCCTTATGCATGCATCGTTGCCAAATGCATTGCCCGGCACAATTGCAACATTGGCGAATTTGAGAAGGTAATAGGCAAGTCCGTAGGAGTTCCTGATCATCATTCCGTTGTATTCCTTGTCATAGTAGGCTGACACATTTGGGAAAACATAAAACGCACCCCTCGGCTCAAGGCATGAGATGTTGGGAATCTGCCTCAACCTCTGAAGAACGAAATTTCTTCGTCTCTGGAACTCGGCTACCATGCGACTAACATCGATCTGGGGACCCTTGAGGGCTTCGAGAGCCGCCAGCTGAGAGATACTCGGTGCATTTGAGGTGTTATGGCTTTGTACCTTTGCCATGGCTGCTATGATGTCCTTTGGACCGGCTGCAAAGCCGAGTCGCCAGCCTGTCATCGAATACGCCTTGGAGACACCGTTGATGATGACGCTCTTCTGCCTTATCTCCTCGCCAAGACTGGCGACGCTCGTGAACCTGAATCCGTCGTAGACGAGCTTTTCATAGATCTCATCCGCAAGGATTATCAAACCCTCCTTTACAGCAATGGAACAGATTGCCTGTAGTTCCTCCCTGGTATATGCAGTTTCGGTTGGGTTGGAAGGGTTGTTGAGAATGAGCACCTTGGTTGCAAAAGTTATGTTGGCTTCGAGATGTTCTGGCCTGAGCTTGAAGCTGTCTTCCTCACGGGTTTGAACAATTACGGGACTTCCTCCCGCAAGAACTACCTGCTGATGATAGGATACCCAGTACGGTTAGGGGATTATAACCTCATCACCGTCATTGAGGACAGCCATGAAGAAGTTGTACAGACAGTTCTTTGCACCGCTTGAGACGATTATTTCATCAATGCCATATTCAACGTTGTTGTCACGCTTGAGCTTATCTGCAATTGCTTTGCGCAATTCCGGGATACCAGGGTTGGCAGTGTACTTTGTGAAGTCGGCATCGATTGCCCGCTTACCAGCCTGCTTGACGTTGTCGGGTGTTGGGAAATCCGGTTCCCCAACGCTCAGATCAATGACATCAATCCCACGGGATGCCAGCTCTTTAGCCTTGGCAGTTATTCTCAAGGTTTCGCTGGCACCGACCTTACCTATTCGGTCTGAAGTCATCGGTTATTCCTCGGACCTGGATTCTGGCTGATCTTGTTCTGGCGACTCTTCGCTGCGTCCCAGGGAGAGCAGATTCTTGAGTTCCTTTCCGCCAAGTGATTCAACAATTGTAGGCAACTGGGCCATGATACGAGCAATCTCACCTGTGATTTTGGAGGCACCCAGCGGACCTTCCCCTGAGCCAACAATGACAATCTTTTCCACCTTTGAGAGCGGTTCGGCTATTGCCTTGGCAATGGAGGGTAGCACGTCTATGAACATCTGATAAACTGCCGCCTGATTGTACTGACGCCACGACTCGGCTTTCTTCTTCATCGCCTCAGCTTCTGCCACGCCCCTCGCCTTCAGAATCTCGACCTCGGCACTGCCTTCGAGTTTCTTTGCCACGGCTCTCCCCTTGGCCTGCATCTCATGGCGGAAGCTTTCCGCTTCTGCCGGCTTTCGAACTGTAGCCTCAAGTTCCTTCTCCTTCCGCTTTATTTCCATCTCCTCTATCTCAACTGCCTTCTGCTTGGCAATCAGCAGAGCTTCGGCCTCTTCCTTCTTTATTTGCTGGCTTAAACGCTGCCTTTCGAGTTCATAGGCTGCATCCGCCCTTGCCCTCTCCTGATTCACTGCGGCTTGATATTGAGCACGCCTTGCCTCATAATCTCTTGTTGCCTCAGCAACTTCGGTTTCAGCCTGAAGCTTGGCGATGTCACCTTCCTTACGTGCAATTGCAGCCTTTATCGCTGCTTCTTTGGCTGATTCCGCTTCGGCAACTTCAGCATCATGTTTTGCCTTAGCGATTTGAGGCCTGCCGAGAGCCTCCAGGTATCCCTGTGAATCCGAGATATCAGTTATCGAGAAGGATATGATTGAGAGCCCGAGTCGATCGAAGTCCTGCTGGACAGCCTTCTCAACGACATCGCCAAAATCCTTGCGCTTGCGGTAGATTTGCTCAACAGTCATTGTACCGATGGCTGCCCTGACATGACCTTCGATGATCTGATGGGCTATCTCGCGCATGCCTTCAATGCCCTTGCCGAGAAACAGTTCAGCAGCAAGTCTGATTGAGTAATCATCGGTCTTCACCCTGACCTGTGAAGTACCTTCGATGGCGATCGGTATGCCCTGACTGCTGAGTACTTCAGATGTCTTGACCTCAACTGTAAAAACCTCAAGAGGCAGAACTTCGGCTCTTTCTATCAAAGGTAGCACAAAAGTGCCACCACCTATGTGGGTGCGATAACCTATCTTCTTCTTTGTTCCGTCGGGTTCAACTATGGTGCGCTTAAGACCACCTGAGACGATCAGCACCTCATTGGGTCCAACCTTGCGGTACTGCTTGGCGAAGGCAACGATGAGAGCTGCCACGACTGCAGCCACGATGCCCACAGTAAGAAAGGTCTCGACAGCCATAAACCTATCCCCCTTTGATCTCAACCGGGATTGTCAATTGCACAGCCCTGCATTATAATGTGCATTGTTTGACGTTGCAACCTAAATCGGATATGGGTTATCTTTATAACAGAACAGCAAGTCAGAGTCCAAACCGCAGGGGGCAAGATGGCAGATATCTATGATGTTGAAGCTTACAGGAGATTTGTTGAGAATCTCCACCCTCTACTCAAGGGCAAGAACATTCGTTCGGTCAGCTTGGGCGATCTTAAAGGG
>JALGWB010000304.1 GCA_025774405.1 bacterium | reverse complement strand
CTTTGATCGGTAGATCTATTTTGAGGAGAGGCAGAATACAGTCGGTTTGCTGTATTCTGCTTTTCTTTTGGTGAGAAGATTGGTTACCACGAAGCGAATAAGTGTTTCGACCGAGCGACACGCCGAGGCACTGGATATAACTGATAAAATCGCCGAGGTCGTTCAGCAATCAAAAATACAGAATGGTGTTGCTGTTGTCTTTACAACGCATACGACAACAGGACTCTTCATAAATGAGCGCGAGAGTGGCTTAATTCAAGACATTGAAACTGTCCTGGCCCAGATTGTCCCGGCAGCTGGTGGGTATCTTCACGATCGTGTTGATGACAACGCTGCGAGCCATATCCAATCGATATTACTTGCTACATCGGTTGCAATTCCGGTTGAGAGTGGTAGGCTTGTCCTCGGAACATGGCAGTCGGTCTTCCTTGCTGAAAGGGATGGACCTCGTAGAAGGACCGTCATAGTAACCGTGATTGGAGAATGACCGAGAAGATTCAAGCTCTTAGTTCACTAGCTGAAATAGTTGAGAAGTGCCAGAAGTGTGAGCTTGCACGTGGTAGAACCAATGTTGTCTTTGGAGAAGGTTCAGCAGAAGCCGATATCGTCTTTGTCGGCGAAGCCCCTGGCTACCACGAGGATCTTCAGGGTAAACCATTTGTTGGCTCGGCTGGTCGCTTTCTCGATGAGCTTCTTCGGGAGATTCTCGGTTTAGGTCGTGATGAGGTTTACATAGCCAATGTTATCAAGTGCCGTCCCCCTGAGAATCGCGACCCGACAGCGCATGAGATAGATAGCTGTAAGCCATATCTACTGAAACAGCTTGAGATAATATCGCCCAGGGTTGTCTGCACGCTCGGCAATTTTGCCACCAAAACGCTTACCAATCGCCGTGAAGGCATCAGCCGCCTGAGGCGTAAGCCCATAAGAATTGGCAAGTTCTATGTCTTCCCCATATTCCATCCTGCTGCTGCTTTGCATCGAGGAGATCTCTATGACGAAGTCAGGCAGGACTTCGCAAGCCTGAGAGAGTTTCTCGACGCACCTGAGCCACCGGAAGAGCCGTCGCAGATGGAGCTTTTCTAATGTCCATGATTGGCTTCATATTCATCGTGGCTATTGGTCTGGTGATCGGCAGCTTTCTCAATGTCATACGCTATCGTTTGCCTAGAGGTCAAAGTGTAGTCAAGGGTAGGTCGAGGTGCCCTAATTGCGGTCAGATCATTCAGTGGTATGATAATATACCGGTGATGAGTTTCTTCATCCTGCGGAGGCGCTGTCGCAACTGCGGGTGGAAAATTCCATTCGTTTATCCGGTAATCGAGGCGGCAACCGCTTTCGTACTGGTACTTGTCTGGCAAACATTTCCACCTGGGCCTGCGATTGCCTATTCGGTATTCAGCATCTTGCTCATAGCCTGTGCAGCCACTGACTATGAAAAGCAGATCATACCGGACAAGCTCACTTTTCCAGGGATGGTGCTTGGAATCGTTTTCTCCCTGACTTTGTTACGCGATCATATAGATAGCAATCCCCTGGTTCATTCATTGCTGGGATTGGCAATTGGAAGCGGTGCCCTATTTGCCGTGGGCTGGTTTTACAACAAAATCAAAGGTGTTGAGGGAATAGGTTTCGGTGATGTTACACTGATGGCAATGGTGGGTTCGTTTCTCGGCTATCGACTTGCTCTGCTTACTATCTTCCTCGGATCAGTTGGTGGTGCTCTGGTTGGACTTGGTCTTATGGCGAAGTCCAAAAAGGGACTTAAGACTGAAATTCCTTTTGGTGTGTTTCTTTCACCAGCGGCCTTGATATGCCTCTTCTTTGGAAGTGATATGCTGGCTGCTTATCTCAGCCTGTTGAGAGGATGAGAGGTCCCTGAGGCAGATGAGGTTCGAAGTATAGCCCTCGCCGACATTTTGGCTATCCACTCGTGCTTGTCCACCAAGCCTTCACCTACCCGCAGGGACCCTCGTTGGAAGAGGACCCTGTCCCAGGCCCACCCGTAGCAATTGCAACTGCCATGCCAGGAGATTCGAGTTCATCCTTTGCTAACTTCTTACCTGGCAAGTGATTAGATTTTATGCCATGTGCACAGGGCATTGGCGTCAAAGTGGCAGGAGGCGAAACGCACCGATGGCTGCATTTTGCAACCTGATGCCGCTGCAGGTAACACGCAAATTTCGGTTGATTTTAGTGGACTGAAATTGCAAATTATTCTGTTAGAGTCCAGGGCGTTGCCAAAAGAAGAGCCTGATTCGGGAACAGGGGCTTCCCGTCTGTATCAGCTTTGACGAACCACGATTGAGTCACAGTGTGGGAGTTTGCTGTCAGGGAAAACAATGTGTGTGCAGGTGAGCAACCCAAGATAGGAATTGACAAAATGACTATCAGCAATATAAATTCATTTTCACCTGCTTGCTTTGCGCAGGACGAAAGGGGGGATGTAGATAGGATTAGATCCTTGCTGTGATGCAGTTGGGATGTAGATCCATTGGGAAGGAGGTAGGAGCATGCCTGCGAAAAGGACAACTATCAAACCGCTTGCTGACAGAGTGCTTGTGAAACGGATTGAGGAAGAACAGCAGACAAAGGGTGGCATCATTGTCCCTGATACGGCAAAGGAGAAGCCACAGCAGGGTAAGGTTGTCGAAGTTGGTCCTGGTAGGATGACCGAAGATGGTCGTCGTGTGAAACTGGAAGTCAAGAAAGGCGACAAGGTACTTTTCGGCAAGTATGCAGGCACAGAAATCAGTGTTGGTGATGAAGAGTATCTGATTCTGCGAGAAGATGACATTCTTGCGATCATAGCCTAAGTGGTTGGTTTGCCCTGCGCATGTGGAGGTGAGAGGTATGGCTGCTAAGCAACTGATGTACGATGAGAAGGCTAGGAGAGCTCTTGAGGCAGGTGTTGACAAGCTCGCTGCGGCAGTCAGCGTGACCCTTGGTCCTCGAGGTCGAACTGTT
>JALGWB010000303.1 GCA_025774405.1 bacterium | reverse complement strand
TCTTGATGAGATCGGAGACGTAAGTCCACAAATGCAGGCCAAGATGCTGAGGGCCATCGAAACCGGGGAGATCAGGAGGGTGGGTGACACCATTGCCCGGCCAGTCAATACCAGATTCATAAGCGCAACCAACAGGGATCTGCAAGCCGCAGTTGAGCAGGGGACTTTCAGACGCGATCTCTACTATCGCCTCAACGTCGTTTCGATACATATTCCGCCACTCAGAGAGCGGAAGGGTGACGTTGAAATTCTCGCTCACATCTTTCTGAGTCGCTTTGCGCGGAAACTCGGCAAACCCGTGAGGGGATTTACCAGGGACGCCATGCAATATCTTGTGAGCCATCCCTGGCCCGGGAATGTTCGCCAGCTTGAAAATGAGATAGAAAAAGCCATAACCATGGTTGAGCAGGGAGCCTGGATTGCCTCAAAGCACTTCAGGGGATTTGGCGAGCCCGAGACAACCATTTCTGTTGCAAGTCTTAAGGAGGATCTCAAGCGTATAGAGAGGGCAAGGATCATATCAATCCTCGAGAGATGTAACTGGAACAAGACCCATGCCGCAAGACTACTAGGTGACATCAGTCGGCCAGCACTAATCGCCAGGATGAAACGCCTCGGGATACCTCTGAGGCGATCACCCGCTGCATAAGGGATTGGTAGTCAGGCTAAGGCAAGGCAGGTTGACCGTGCTTTATTCGATACGATCCCGTCTTCAGTCTCCGAAGTGCGAACTCACAGTAATCTTTTGCGATTTCGAACCCAAGAAAGTGCCTTTTGAGCATCTTACAGACGATTGCCACCTGACCAGAACCCATGAAGGGGTCAAGTACAAGATCACCGGGGAGGCTGGAGTACATGAGCATCTTGGCAATGATTTCATAGGGTAGTTTAGTTGGGGTCTTGGCGTCACCATTCCAGTATTCCCGATTTATTGTCCATACATCTTCCTTATCACGATAGTGAAGGCTTCTGCCATTGGCATCCCGATCCTTAGCGTCGAAACGTCCGAAAGGATAAAAACGTCGCTTTGAATCATCCTTGCAGACATAGAGGCAGTGGTAGTGCGAAGTCACGTAGCGTCTTCTCGTATATACCCCAAACTGGTATTTCCAGATGATATGATTCACGGTTACGAAGCCGACATCATCGAGTGCATTGAGCACATCCTTGAGGTTAGTCCAACCTGAGAAAACATACATGCTCCCGGAGGGCTTAAGCAGTCGCATCACCTGTTTCATCCACTGATAGGAGAAGGTATAATAATGTTGTTTGGGGATTTCATTATAACCGTTGAGAACCCTCGATGAGGTTCGATTGTAATTCGAACGTTTGGCTTTGAAATCTATTGCAAAGGGTGGATCAGTGATGACGAGATCGATGCTTCCACTCGCTATCAATCTCATCCCTTCAAGACAGTCCATAGTCAATCTTAAGCTTTGCCATCGCCCCCGGAATAAACCTCTCACATTTTCGATCGCACCTGCCTGAAGAGTAGGCTTCCGAGGCTACGGATTTCAAGCGAAATCTTACATTTCGATGTTCACAATGGTACCTTGCACCTTGACTTGGAAGTTGAGCATCAATATGCTCACCATGGAGGGGTTGGCTTGAATACGAACACCATCAGGCTCAACTATGGCAAGTCTCAGCTGGCTTTCGAGCTTGATCCTCGCCTCAAGGTCAAGATGTTTGTTCCAAAGGAGATACAGAGGATCGATCTTGGGGCAGAGCTTGCCAGTGCCATTAGCCATCCTGTGAACTCGCTCCCACTTGCTGACCTTGCCAGAGGGAGACGGGATGCCACGATATGCATACCTGACAGAACACGCCCGAGGATTGCGCGTGACCTTCTGCCAGGAATTGTTGAAACGCTTGTCACCTCAGGAATTGATGCAAGCAAGATCACTGTGCTCATAGCAAACGGTTCCCACAGCGAGCATACACGGGATGACATCATCGAACTGGTTGGACAGACTCTCTACGGGCGTGTTGCGATTGCTGAAAATATGAGCCAGCGGGAGAGTGACTTCCTTCTAATAGGCAAAACGACAAGAGGAACCCCTGTTTACATCAATCGGCTTGTGACCGAAGCTGATCTGGTCGTCTTGGTTTCATCAGTTACAACCCACTATTTCGCTGGATGGTGTGGGGGCAGGAAGATGATACTGCCTGGTGTGGCTGGGCTCGAAACCATACGGGCAAATCATCGTCTTACGCTTACCAATGGTGATCTCAATGAACATTGTGCCAGTGGCTGTCTTGAGGCTAACCCCGTGCACGAAGACATGGTTGAGGCAGCATCGATGCTCGGGAATCTTTTCAGTGTCAATGTTGTGCTTGATGGGCGCGGCAGACCTGCAGCTATTACTGCTGGTGATTTGCAACAGTCTCATCTTGCAGCTGTTAGTATCGCTCAGGAGCTTCTTAGGGTGGAGGTTCCCGAGCGATGTGACCTGGCGATTGCCAGTCCCGGTGGTTATCCATTTGACATCAACTTTATACAGACCCACAAATCAATCGATCATGTTGCCAAGTGTATCAGGGATGAGGGAGTGACCATTGTGATTGCCGAATGCTCGAGGGGTCTGGGATCCGAAACTTTCCTGCAGTGGTTTGAAATTGGCGATCGCAGGGCCATCTCTGCAAAATTGCTTGAAAGTTATGAACTCAATGGGCATACAGCGCTTGCCCTCATGAAAAAGCTTGAGCACTTCCGTATCGTACTTGTATCCTCACTTCCAAAACCAATAGTTGAGAAGATGGGGATGGTGCCAGCTTCGAGTATTGATGAGGCTCTGCAAGTTGCAGTGGAGCTCCTGGGTGAAGCTGAGACAACGTATGTTTTTCCTTTTGCCTGGGGTATTCTTCCGGTCGGTTGAAATATGAGACTGCTGATTGTTGCCCTGGCGCTGTTGCCTTTTGGATGCAGCCAAATGGCAAGGCCTCTTTACCGTGATCAGTCCAGCAAATACTATGAAGCCAAGCTGGTCACGGTTAGCCGGGATGAATTGCTCAATGAGATAAGTCTTTACCACGGGGTGCCCTATCTGGAGGGTGGATGTAGCGTAAAGGGAGTCGACTGTTCCTGTCTTGTCCGACTGGTTTTCGGAGCTGTTGGAGTCAAGCTGCCACGGACGGTCAAGGAACAATACGGCTGCGGATTGCCACGTTCGAGAAGCCACATTACCACTGGCGATCTTGTGTTCTTTGGCAGAGGGGTACCAACTCACGTTGGCATTGCCCTCAACAACAGTGAAATGATCCATGCTTCGAGTAAAGGCGTTGTCATAGACCGTATCGACGATGTCGCAGCTGAGATGGGCCTGGTGGGTATTAGGCGTATTGCTCGTCTGAGATAGGGGGTGGTTATGAGGATAGTTATAGTGGGCTCAGGTGGCAGGGAACATGCATTGGGATGGAAGTTTGCCAGTGAGCTTGAGGATGCGAAGATCTACTTTCTACCCGGCAATGGTGGGACATCGACAGTCGGAGAAAACATTGCTGTGGCACCGACTGATCTTGATGCGATAGAGGATTTCTGTGACCGAGTTCAGCCCGATCTCGTCGTGATTGGTCCGGAGGATCCGCTTGCTCTGGGAATTGTGGATCGGCTGAGCGATCGTTTCACCGTTTTTGGGCCGCGCCAGGATGCCACGAGGATTGAAAGCAGTAAGGCCTTTGCAAAAGAGATCATGAACCGCTATTCGATACCGACTGCATCATATCAAATCTTTACGTCCGCCAGTGCAGCACACACCTACATCGAAAAGTGCCCACACCATGTTGTGGTCAAGGCTGATGGTCTTGCCAGGGGTAAGGGTTCCATCGTGACCGATTCCAAAGAGGACGCTCACAGGGCAGTGGAGATGATGATGGAGGAACGTATCTTCGGTGATGCGGGAGACACATTGATAATTGAGGAGCGCCTCAGAGGGGAAGAGGCTTCGGTCCTCGCTATAACCGATGGTAGCAAATATCTCATCATGCCTGCTTCGCAGGATCACAAGCCTGTCTATGATGATGATCAGGGACCGAATACCGGCGGCATGGGTGCTTACTGCCCAGCACCAATTGTCAGCGGCAGTGTCATGGGACATATCGAAGAGGTGGTCATCAAGCGTCTCCTCAAAGGTCTGAGACGAGATGGCATTGAATACCGTGGAGTGATTTATGCAGGGCTAATGATAAATGATGATGGTGCTTATGTGATCGAGTTCAATGCAAGATTCGGTGATCCTGAAACCCAGTGCATATTGCCAGCTGTCGACATCAAGCTGGCGGAGCTTCTGATTCAATCAGCCAGGGGCGATCTGAGGCGAGAGGGGCAGCTTAAGCACACTCGGTGGGCTGTGAGTGTTGTCATTGCATCGGGAGGTTATCCTGGTAACTATGAGAAGGGTAGGACAATCAGTGGCATCGAAGATG
>JALGWB010000302.1 GCA_025774405.1 bacterium | reverse complement strand
CATGCCGGCATGTTACGAGACCATCGCATGTGAGATCCACTTCAACTTCGTCACCTACGATACTGATGTTCCTGTCGTGGATCTGTCTGGGTACAAGAACATCCCTGATCTTGCTGCCAAAGCGCTTTTCCCCAAGGCTTCTGACCGTCTTGAGATAGGCTGTCCGGGTTCCCAGTGGGGTATCCCTCAGGACTGCAATACCATGGCACACGTCAAATGTTTGAAGCTCACGATAGCAAAGCCAGGTTACCCCTTCGAGATGACTGTAGATTGGCTCAGTCTGACGAAACCTGAATTGCCTCACGCAGCCTGAACCTCGCCTTTCCTACCTACGCTTCGCACCCCCTTGACTCTCGCAACAGCTCTCATCACCGATTCAAGATGTCGTCTGTTTCTGACCTCGATTGTGAATGTTCCGGCAGAGATCACTCCCTCACTGTGCACATCTGCACTTGCGATGTTGGCTCCTTCATCGGATATTGCCCGTGCAACATCGGCAAGCAGATTGCTCCTGTCCTCACAGATGACATTGATTTCCGCAGGAAAAGTCTGATCCTTTTCGGTATCCCAGTCAACCCGCATGAGGCGCTCTTCAGGTATGTCTTCTCTCAATACATTACTGCAATTGGACCGATGAATCGAAATTCCATGTCCTCTGGTTACAAGACCAACGATCTCGTCCCCAGGAACCGGCTGGCAGCATTTGGCAAGCCTGACTACGATATTGCCAATACCCTGGACCTTGATCTCCGGCAGCTCCTTTACACCAACTCGTCTCCTTGCCAGGGTTTGGGGCTCTGCATCCGGTGGGTAAACCTTGTTGAAAACCTGTTGGCTCGATATCGCACCGCTTCCAATAGCAAAAAGCAGATGCTCGGTATCGCTTCTCCCAAAAGACTGAGCAAGCTCGTCAAGTTCTCTGTCAGAAGGAATCCGCTTTCCCTTCTTGCGAAATTGGCGCTCGAGTAAGTCCTTCCCAAGGCTGACGCTTTCGGCAAAGCCTTTGGCTTTAAGATAACGCCTGATCCTCGACCGAGCTGTGGCTGTCCGAACGATCTTGAGCCAATCGATGCTCGGCTCGGCACTTGCCTGTGTGATGATTTCAACCGTGTCACCATTCTTGAGTTCAGTATCGAGGGATACAAGCTTGCCATTGACTTTTGCACCACCACAATGATTGCCAACCTCGGTATGCACGGCATATGCGAAATCAATCGGAGTCGCTCCCTGAGGAAGATTCTTGAGATCTCCCTTTGGTGTAAACACAAAAATCTCATTATGATACAGGTCTTCTTTAAGACAATGCATGAAGTCCCTCGGATCCGTCAGATCCATTGACCATTCAAGCGTCTGGCGCAACCAGGCTAGCCTGCGATCAAGCTCTGCATCTGTTCTCGCACCTTGCTTATAGCGCCAGTGCGCAGCAATTCCTTCTTCGGCTATCCTGTGCATCTCATAGGTTCTTATCTGAATCTCAACCCGCTTGTGTCTTGGTCCTAAAACCGTGGTGTGGAGTGAGCGATAGCCATTCTTCTTGGGTATTGCTATGAAATCCTTTATCCGCTCGATCACTGGTGTATACTCACCGTGAATAATCCCAAGCACCTTGTAGCAGTCATCGACTGTACTGGTAAGCACTCTGATCGCAAGAAGATCATAGATGTCCTCAATCGGTCTGCCCTGCTTTTTCATCTTCATGTAGATGCTATAGAAGTGTTTGGCCCGACCTTCGATTGAAGCTTCAACACCAGCTTCCTTCAATTTCGCAATAAGAGGACCCTTGAACTCCTCAATATAGCGTTCACGCTCCTCACGACTCTCATCAATCTGATTGGCAAGGTATTCATAAGCCTCCGGGTCGAGATACTTGAGCGCCAGGTCCTCAAGCTCCCACTTGATCTTGGCAATGCCCAGCCGGTGAGCCAGGGGAGCGAAGACATCGAGCGTCTCCTTGGAGATACGCCTTTGATCCTCCGGCCTGAGATATTGAAGAGTGCGCATGTTGTGGAGTCTGTCAGCCAGCTTTATCAGGATGACCCGGACATCTTCTGCCATTGAAAGCAGCATCTTTCGATATTGCTCCATCTGCTCTGTTTCAGGATTATCGAACTCCATTTCACTTATGTTGGTCACTCCATCGACAATTGAAGCGAGGCTTTCACCGAAAGTCGCTTGAACATCGTCGAGTGTCATCTGGGTATCCTCAACAATGTCATGGAGCAAGCCACCGGCAATGGTCATGGAATCAAGATGCAGATCTGCCAGAATGCGTGCGACTTCAATACAGTGTGAAAGATAGGGATCGCCGGAAAGTCTCATCTGTCCGTCATGGGCTCTGGCGCTGAAAAGATAGGCCTTCCTGATCAGGTCCTTGTTCAGAGTTGGTCGTTTCTTCTCAAGCTCAGCAACGAGTTCATCTGGCTTGGGCAAGCTGGATGTAGCCATAGCATCGTCTCCGCCATCTTCTTTTATATCAGTATCGGAGATTACGTGTGAGGCTAAAAGCAAAATCTAAGAGCGGACACCCGGAGCAGGCAATAAGCCGAGTTCTGTACCAATGGCGTGTCGTCCGCAAACCCGCCACCGGCGGTGTCATTAATCTGGGATGCGAGTTACCCCGCACCTCAAGCGACCTAACCCGGGAATCCTGGCGAAGCGGGCCACTTCTGTTCCCCTATTTGGTCTTGCTCCAGGTGGGGTTTGCCGATCTGCCTTCGTCGCCGAAGGCAATGGTGAGCTCTTACCTCACCCTTTCACCCTTACCAGCAGAGCTGGCGGTCTGCTTTCTGTGGCACTTTCCTTGGGATCACTCCCACTGGGTGTTACCCAGCACCCTGCCCTATGGAGCTCGGACTTTCCTCACACAGGATGACCTGTGCGCGACAACCTAGCCTACTCCGGGTTCACCTCGCTTTCTGGTTGATATCGCCAGATTGGCAAGCCTATCAGCCTGCCTGTTCTCAGAGCTCTTGACCAGTCTAACCTTAAATGAATCAAAAAGTTT
>JALGWB010000301.1 GCA_025774405.1 bacterium | reverse complement strand
GATGGAATGCTATGTTTGCCAACGTCAAAAATCGCCAGGACAACATTAAAGATTCGCTTTATCCTATCCCCGTCCACCCGATCCTGGATCTTGCGAATATCCCTGATTGTGAATTCTCCAAGGGCATCACTTAACGCCAGAGGTTTCATCTCCAGTCCCGCATCATAAATAGTCTCAAGATAGAGATTGAAGGTATCTCCGATCGCCACCTGATTCCTGTCCACCCATGCTCTGGCTTCAAGATCAGCAGCCCTGGCACCGATTGGGCATACTACCAGAAGCAAGAAAACCAAGCCAGTATTTGCCTTGCTCAATAGTGCCATCTCATTCTTCGCCTTCGTTCCTGGAAGAACCTGATCAGGGGCTCAACGTAATCAGAATCAGTAAAAAGCTCAATGTGGTCAACGCGTGCCCTATTGAAAATCGCATCACGTTCCTGAAGCCTTTGCTGGGTTAGGTGATGAAACCGCTCGGCAGATTCGTGACTACGGAAATCCAGTACAAGTCGCTTACCGCTCTCGCCATCTTCAACCTCAATCAAGCCCAGAGGAGCAATCTTGACCTCCAGAGGATCAGTAATGGTTATGGCAACCACGTCGTGCTTACGATTGGCAATAGTAAGAGCACTCTCATAACCTGCGTCACGAAAGTCGGAAATCACGAACATAACGCTATGCCGTCTCACAAGGCGCATAGCATATTCAAGAGCCTGGCTGATATTTGTACCTTTTCCGCTGGGTCTGAACTCAAGGATCTCCCTGATGATTCTCAGGACATGCTTGCTTCCTTTACGGGGGGGAACGAAATTCTCAATCTCATCGGTGAAAGTGAGCAGTCCAACCCGGTCGTTGTTTCTCGAAGCCGAAAAGGCCAGTACTGCTCCAACCTCAGCGGCAAGCTCACGTTTGATGCGTTGCCTTGTACCAAAATCGAATGAACCACTTGCATCGAAGACAATCAGAAGGGTAAGTTCCCGCTCCTCGATGAACTTCTTCACGTGAAGCATTCCCGTGCGAGCTGTTACATTCCAGTCGATGGTCCGGATGTCATCGCCAGGTCGATATTCACGAACCTCGTCAAACTCCATACCTCGACCCCGGAAGACACTTTCATAGCGACCTGCAAAGGTCTCTCTAACCATCGACCGAGTTGTGATCTCGATACGTCTTATCTTGCGGAGAATCTCACGGGAGAGCATATGTCAGGGCACCTCGACCGTGTCAAATATCCTGGTGATCATATCCTCAGAACTAACGTTTTCGGCTTCTGCCTCATAGGATGGGATGATTCTGTGCCTGAGCACATCCATGCCGACAGCTCTTATATCCTCAGGTATCACATAGCCCCGACCCCGCAGAAACGCCAGCGCCTTCGATGCCAGGGTCAGATATATGCTGGCACGGGGTGAAGCCCCATATTCAATCAACGATTCGAGATCATTGAGTCCGAAGTGACCAGGTTTCCTCGTGGCTATGACGATATCGACGATATAGTTCTCGATCTTCTCATCAACGTAGATCTCGGAGATCGTCTTGCGAGCCCTTAGAATCCTATCGGGATTGGTAACAGGTTTGGGTGATGGCACCGTACCTCTGGTCATCCGACGCAGGATCTCGAGCTCCTCATCACGATTCGGATAATTGATAACAACTTTCAGCATGAATCGGTCAACTTGGGCCTCGGGCAATGGATATGTCCCTTCCTGCTCGATCGGATTCTGAGTAGCCATCACCAGAAAGGGTTCATCAAGCGGGAAGGTTCGGTCGCCTATGGTAACCTGCCGCTCCTGCATTGCCTCGAGCAATGCACTCTGAACCTTGGCTGGAGCACGGTTGATCTCATCTGCAAGGATTATATTGGCAAAGAGCGGACCCTTGCGGGCCTTGAAAGTTCCCTCCTTCTGATCATAAACAAGGGTGCCGATGAGATCAGCAGGGAGCAGATCGGGGGTGAACTGGATGCGCTGGAACTTGGTCTGAATTGTGTCAGAAAGTGTCTTAACAGCAAGTGTTTTGGCCAGACCAGGCACACCCTCAATCAAGACATGCCCCTGGCAAAGAAGCGCAATCAGCAAGCGTTCGATCATATGCTTTTGACCGACTATTACGCTCTCAATTTCGGCAAGCATTTCACTGACAAATGCACTCTCATTCCGTATACGCTCATTAAGCGCGAGGATATCTAGTTCCATGGGCGACTCCTTTCCTGTACTTATAGTCCGGCACCTAATTTAACACAGGTACCAATCGCTGGTTCCTCCTGTTTAAGCCTCACCTGAGAAATCCCTGGCGACCATAATCGTATTGACGTGGATCTGGACAACATCGCTGATCTCATATGCATAGCCGCCAGCAAGCACCACACAAACTGGAAGTCCATGCTCATGACATTCGGAAAATATGAGGCGATCCCTTCTTTGAAGCCCCTCTATGGAAAGCGAAAGCCCACCAAGCTTATCGCCGACGTAGGGATCGGCTCCAGCGAGATAGATAGCAAGATCAAAGGATTGTTGAGAAAGAATCCGATGGATGATGCCAAGTTTGGCCAGGTAGAGTTCATCATCGGCACCGTCGGGTAGCCCGATATCCAGATCGCTCTTCTCCTTAGGAGGATAATTATTCTCCTGATGGATCGAGAAGGTGAAAACATCAGGTTGATCTGCAAATATGAAGGCTGTGCCATTGCCCTGGTGCAAGTCACAATCGATAATGATGGCTCGCCTTATTGCACCCTTTCTTCGCAGCCGCTCGACAGCTACCGCCACATCATTGACATAGCAGAATCCCTCAGCATGATCTGGATAGGCGTGATGATAGCCTCCGCCTATGTGCACGCTCACGCCGTCCTCTATTGCCAGTTGAGCAGCCTTGATCGTACCTCCAGCAGCAACGACATAAGCATTAACGATTTCACGTGTCAAAGCGAGTTCGGACATCATTGTTCGATGGGTCAAACGGAGGCTGGAGAGGTCATCCAGGTATGGCCCGGTGTGCACGAGTAATAGATCATCCAGCGCAG
>JALGWB010000017.1 GCA_025774405.1 bacterium | reverse complement strand
CGCTCTTGCTGACCTCGGTGTCAAGGTGCAGGTAAGTCTTGATGGCAGCAAACCTGCAATCAATGACTTCAATCGAGGTAAAGGTTCCTTTGAAAGTGCACTTCGTGGAATTGATCTCCTCAAAAAACACGGCGTAGAGTTCCGAATCGCATTCTGCATAATGAAACACAACATCGGTGATATCCCGGACATGGTCGCCCTGGCTGAACGCCTCGGCGCCAGGGAAATTGCCTTCCGCAAGATAAAGCTTCTCGGGAGGGCCTTGAGAATCAAAGATGAGGTTTATCCCTCACCTGAGGACATGACCCGAGCTTACACCTTGCTCTACCGGGCTGCATACGATCGCATGGGTGGAGGTGTAAGCATAAATGCCAAATACAACAGCGTCTTCTTCGGTGGACGTGGTGCTGACCACAGGCGGCTACCATGCGGCGCAGGTCGCAACATCATACACATAACCTACAAGGGAGACATTGTCCCGTGCTCCCTCTTCACTGAGGATAGATTTGTGCAAGGGAACGCAAAGCTGGATTCAATCGCTCAAGTCTGGGAGCGATCCGAACTGCTCAACTTCTTCCGAACAACCACAGTGGATGACATACCAAGATGCAAGACCTGCACATACAGATACTTTTGTGGCGGTGGCTGTCGGGCAGAAGCCTATTTCCTCGAGGGAGACTTACTCGGCAATTGCTGCGATTGCGAAGACCTTATCCAGTTCTATGACTACTTTCTCAAAGCGACAGCAGAGACTTCACCAAAGGTGTCTTTATAGCTATGGGAACTTCAAAGAAACCGCGTCTTGTTCGCTATGATGCCAGCAATGTGGATCGATATCTCTTCTTCAATCCCACCTCGGCCTCAATGGTTGTTACAGACACCACTGGAGCTACGTTAATTGAATCTCACATCAAAGGGGAAGCTGGTGAGCACCCATTCATCGAATTGATGAAGTCAAGAGGGCTTTTCCAAACACCCGATGAGACTGACTATGGAATTGTACCAAGTCGCCTCATCATCGAGCTCACATCCGCCTGCAATCTCAGATGCAAGACCTGCTATATGGCTGCAGCGGCCGCCCTGAAGGATGAGCTTTCAACCGATGAAATTAAGCACCTGATGTCGGAAGCAGCCCGGGCTGGTACTGAGAGTGTTGCCTTAATGGGCGGTGAACCATTCTTGCGCAAGGACCTTTTTGAGCTCGTCAAGTTCGCCCTTGCCAGATTCACTGAAGTCCAGGTGTCAACGAATGGCACGATCCTTGATGAGGATTTTCTTAGAGCCTTCAGCGGGTGTAATCTCACACTTCAGGTCAGTCTCGATGGTGCTGATGCATCGTCGAACGATGCCATACGTGGCAAGGGTTCCTTTGAGAAGGCATCCCGTCTGCTGGATCAGGCGAAGGCAGCCGGTTTGAGGACAGCGATTTCGGGTGTGCTCAATAGCCTCAATTACAACCTCGTCGGAAAGATGTGTGACTTTGCATATGAGAAACATGCTCAAATGGTGATCTTCCACAAGGTTCACATAGTTGGCAGGGCCGAGCAGTTCCCGGAGATTCTCCCATCAAAGGAAGAGCTTATGCATGGCATGGGCGTGCTACTCAACAAATTCCATGAATATGAAATCTCCGGCAAGATGATAGTTGACTTCCCCCACAATCGCTGCTTCAGGGGAGACGGGATACTCGATGCCTGCTACCCCGGCTGCCATTTCGGCAGAGCTTTCGCTTTCGTCACCTCAAATGGCAACCTCGTCTGCTGTTCTCACCTGAGAGACGGAGAGTTCATCTACGGCAATATCAGAAATAGCAGCCTGCTTGAGATCTGGCAAACGTCTGAACAACTCAACTCGATCAGACAACTCAAGGTCGATGATATACCATCCTGCAGTCAATGTCAGTTCAAGTATATGTGCCGGGCCAGTTGCCGAGCAGACGCTTTTGCTCACAGTGGTAGCCTGTTTGGTGATCCGCCTGATTGTGAAGCCTTAAAGGGCTATTACAGTTACGTGCTCGATCACTTCACTCGCAACACAGAACCAACATTGGTGAGGAGTGGACCATGTTCATCGTGATCGACGGAATCGATGGCTGTGGCAAATCGACCCAGGTCAAGATGCTGGCCAAGTTTCTGGCTCAACAGGGCAGGCAGGTGGTGACATCAAAGTGGAAGGATTTAGAATATGTTGAGAAGCTCTATATCGGCGATTTGCTCAAGCGCTTTCAGGATGGAACTGTACGGATCCCGCCTGAGGCGAGAACATTCCTTTTGGCAGCTGATATATCCAATCGCTTGAGCTCGTCCATAAAACCGGCCCTCAAGGAGGGCAAGATCGTCATAGGAGATCGCTACATCTACAAGGTAATAGCACAGGGAATTGCTCGTGGGCTTGAGAAGCCGTGGTTGGTGGAGCTCTTCAGTTTCGCCATTGAGCCGGATGTGAAGTTTTTTCTCGATATCGCCCCCGAACAGGCAGCAGACAGGATAGAATCGTATAGAACCATCTCCTTCTATGAAGCCGGCATGGATATTCTGCGGGGAGAAGATCGCCGACGTAATTTCATTGAGTTCCAGTCACGAGTCAGGAAGCATCTGCTCGAGCTGGCAGCCGAGACTGGTGGAATTATCATTGACGCAAGCAGATCGCAGGAGAAACAGCATAGCGAGCTCGTGCGCCATATCTCCCAAGTCATTGTGAGTTGATCTGATGACCTTTGGACTTATCGGTAGCCACTATTGGAAACACATTTGCACTCTCAAGCGCGAGCTTGTGGATCGAGGCCATAAAGCCTTCATCATCCTTCCTACCTACTTTCCCCAGTACTATCTGGCCACTGTCAGCAAAGCTACCATCACCCTTGACCATATTGAGCTTCTCGATCTTGACGGTTTCTACGTTGGACTCCTTGAGACCCGGGAGCGCTTCTTCCGCGGTAGATTTGGGAAATCGATCTGGCTTGCCCTTCGCCACCGCTACCTCGAATTCGCAAAATGCGAGATCGAGAATCTCTCATTGCAGTTGAGCCTCCTTCTCATGCTCGGCGATATGCTTCCCTGTGTTAACAGTCCATATTCTTTGCTGCTTACAAGGCTCAGGGTGGCAAGCCTTCGAAAACTAGAAGCCAATGGCATTCCTGTGGCAGACCTCCTTATCACAAACGACCCGGCTGAAGATGCTAGAGTGAGCAAGTGCGTGAGGGTCGAAGAAGACAATGTCCTGGATGTGCCATGCTTTCCGAGGTGTCTTGAAAGCTGTCTGAGACTGATTCAGTCTGGTGCAGCTGAGATCTGGAAGGTGATGGGCATACGCCACCAGAAGATTCGGAAGATGATTGTCGCCGATGGCAACTTAGAGCGGCAAGAACCCATTCCGTCACAGGTTTCAGAGTTGGTCGAGCGAATCCTCAAGACTCTTGATTTGCAACTTGCTCAGGTTGATTTTATCAAGGTGGATTCAGAGGTAAGGGTGGGAGATGTCCATCCAATGCCCGACTGGACATCCTTCGAGGAAGCCACGGGCGAGCCAATCTCAGCTCAGGTAGCCGAACTTCTGGTCCAATCTGGAGGTGCAAGGTGAAGAATGAGAGGATCGGACTCATTGGCAGGCACGATGATCCCGAGATTCAGCTGCTCAAGGCAAAGATCGAAGATCTTGGCGCTCAAGCGATTGTCGTCGACTTCTGGCAGTATCCGAGGTTCAGCCAATCTGTGATCGCTCTTGATAGAATCCTTTATGATGAGGTGGATCTCACCAATCTTGATGCCTTTTACTTAAGGCAGCTCGGCTATTTCAGCCCCTTGCCTCAGAAGGAGTTCTCAAGGCAAGAATGGGAAACCTATTATGAGAAGTTCAATGAATTCATTGCGAATGAGCGCGAGGTAATGTCTTACAGGGAATCGCTGATTCAGATTCTTGAGATGCTCAAGCCGGTGATCAATCCCTACTTCTGCGCTTTCTACCACAAACTCAAGCTTTACCAGTACTGGAAGTTAAGCAATGCCGGACTTCCTGTACACGATTTCCTCGCTGGTAATGACTACCTATCGCTGAAGCGATTCATCCACAAGGGCAACATGGTAGCCAAGCCAATGACGGGCGGCTATGTCCGTATGCTTGATGAAAGCACACTTGAAGGCGAGCGGAGCTCGCTCCGACAAAGACCGATTATTGCTCAGCATCGCATTGCTGGCAGGATGCTCAGATGTTTTGTGCTTGCTGACAGGGTCCTCGGGACATGTGAACTTGTACACAAGCCCGATGAGACCGATGCTCGCCTTGGCATAGTGGCAATGGAGCGTTTTGAACTTGCCGATGAGTTTGGTGATATTGCTCTGAGGGCCAGTCAGACACTCGGGATGATTTTTGCCGGGGTTGATCTCATCCTCGATGAGGTCAAAGGCACAGTCTTCGTTCTTGAATGCAATCCTGCGCCACTTTTCCGCAGTTTTGAAGCTCAAACAGGGTTACCAATTAGCCAGGAACTTGCACTCTATCTTGTAAATGAGGCAGGCTGATGAATGCTCAACTTGCCGAGATTGCTGAAATGGTTGCCAGGAGGACTGGGATCAAAGGGCTTTACCTCTGCGGCCCTTTCGATGAGGAAGGCAAGCCATCCTCTCGAGATATCCACTTGCTTGGTATCGTGCCTGGAAGGATCATTGAGGATCTCCACTACCTGCCGAATATCGCCAATACCAGCCGGCGCATTGAAGTCAGCCTGATCGGGGAGGAAATGCTTGAGGATGCGCTCGCCTCGGGGGTCAGGACATGGCTTGGCTTTTACACGATTGAAAAACTCAGAACCGCAAGACCGATTGTTGAAGATGGCAGGCTCAAAGAACTGCGAAAGCGTATTGCAGATCACTGGAAGTTGGCACTGTCATTCCAGGCACTTGCCTTACGCAATTTTAGAGATGCTCTGCGCAGCACATCCATGGCTCAATCCAGCCTTTGTGATCGCATGCTAAGCTCGAATCGCCTCGTACTTCAAACCCTCACGCTCCTGGCAATCGTCAGAAGAAGGACGTTTACAAAGCTGAGTGAGCTGCTTGTCGCCTCAGCTCAAGATCGAAAATTACTCGGTGAAAGGGCCCAGGAGCGAGCAGTCGCGGAAATGCTTGATCGCTGCGATGACCTGATGCAGTCTATCATCAAAAGGCTCGGCTATGATGCGGAGCGCCTAAGATCTGGTAGCTGGTGTAATCGTCCGTAACGAGATATGACCAAAAGTGAAAACATAAGACGAATTGTTTCACTGTTTAGACCTTATAGAACCAAACAGATAGAGACTTTCCTATCAATGGTTGCAGCCATCATCCTGAGTCTCCTGCTCCCCCTTGTCTTGAGATTCCTGATCGACGATGTCATAGGCAGGAAAAGAGCTGATCTACTCATCCCACTCGTCGCCGTTACCCTCGGCATTTTTGCAGCAAGTGCCTTGTTCAATTTCTTAACCACTTACCTCTTCAATGTCATTGGTCAGCATATTGTCAGGGATATTCGGAAGCAACTCTTTGATCACATGGCAAGGTTACCCATCAACGTCTTCACAACCCAGGGTACTGGACGAATCATGTCACGTATCCTCAATGATGTGAGCACGATCGGAAGAGTGGTCTCGTCAATTCTTCTCGACTTTCTTATCCAGTCTGGCACGCTGATTGCCATCTTTGGCATAATGCTTTACTTCAACTGGCGACTGACACTGCTGGCTTTTGTTTCAGTCCCCCTCTACATAATACTCATCCAGTACTTCAATCAACGCTTAAGGAGAACATCCTATGAGACCATGCTGAAACATGCTGAAGTCTCATCAACTCTCCAGGAATGCATAATAGGCATAAGGGAGATCAGAGCATACAATCGAGAGGAAAGTGAAGCCGGAAGATTCTTCACAAGGTTAACTGATTTCTTGAGGACACGCATAAGGCTTGGGTTGCTGAGCAGTGCGTCAGTTCAGATCGGATTTGTTGTAAGTTCAATCGGCATGCTGCTTGTCCTGCTCTACGGAGGTAAACTTGTACTGCATGATAAGCTCAGTCTGGGAACTCTGATGGCCTTCTGGGCATATCTAGGTCAGGTTTACACACCGATAAATACACTTATGAGAATCAATGTCCAGTTCCAGGAGGCAGCTGCTGCATTCAAGAGGATTGATGAGATTCTTACCATAAGCCCTGCGGTAACTGAGAAACCGGGTGCCATTATGCTCAGTCATCCTCAGGGTTCGGTCGAATTCGACGATGTCACCTTCGCCTATGACAATGGGCCACCCGTGCTCCGTGGTATTTCATTGAGAATTAGCAAAGGAGAGCGAGTGGCAATTGTTGGAAGAAGCGGAAGTGGCAAGACAACCATTGCTAATCTGCTGGTGCGCTTTTTCGACCCAACAGCGGGAACCATACGTCTTGATGGAATCGATCTCAAGGATCTCAGGATAGCCGATTTAAGACGCGCTGTTGCACTCGTCTCTCAGGACACCTTTCTCTTCAATGCCTCGATAGCAGAAAACATAAGATTTGGTCGTGAGGATGCCACAGATGACGAGGTTGCCGAGGCTGCAAGAATCGCTGGTGTTCTTGAGTTTGCAGCCCCCTTGCCAGAAGGACTTGACACCAGAGTCGGAGAGCGTGGGGTCGCTTTGAGTGGAGGCGAAAGACAGCGAATCGCAATTGCAAGGGCAATCCTTAAGAATCCAGCTGTCCTTGTCCTCGATGAAGCCACCTCTCAGCTTGATTCGCGAGCCGAGGCTCAGCTCCACAAGACCCTCGAAAGCATTATGGTGGGACGCACATCAATCATGATAGCCCATCGACTCTCAACGATATCAAATGCTGAACGCATTCTTGTGCTCGACTCCGCAAGAATCGTGGAGGAAGGTACCCACAATAGCCTGATGGAAAGGCGCGGGACGTACTATTCGCTCTATCAGGAGCAGGCCAGATTGCAGAAACCAAACTAGAGAGCTTACGCTATTGATGGCCTGCATCAACTGTGCTTTGAGAGTGGGGGTGCCCAGGAATCTCAAGCAAGGCGAGTTTGAGTAGCCGGGACGCCTCAAGATAGCGCTTCATGATAAACGGTGGAATCCTGCCTCGCAATAACCGACCCATGACGGTCCCTGTGAATCGAAAGCCATCCACAGCAACAATGACGTAGCCACCACCTGCTTGAACGTACCTCACTTCGCAACCAGTTCCATTGTCGGTGATCTCTGTGCCGCCCAGGACTCTAAGAACCGGCTTGATCGATGCCCCGCCCTCGGTCTCCTCATCGACTTGATAAGTGAGCCTCAATCCCATACCGAAGCTCCGAAGGAGTTGATTGGCACTTGATGCGCGGTTGAAGGCACTATCGAGGATGAGCAAACGTCCTCCCTGCTTTACATAGGAGGTCAAGGCATCAACCTCGTTTAGCGAAAATTGCCTGGAGGGCTCAACTATAACAATGCCGAGCGGGCTGGATTGCTCCAATTTACCGAGATCTGACGCTACAGGATGAAGTCCAACCCTCCGAGCACATATGAAGAACTCTGTATAGTCAGCCCCTTGCCGGTCACTAAGTCCAAAGTAATCTGAATACGTGGCTTGCGAGTGGCTCGTATCGAAAAGCACAGCCTTTTCAGGAGAAAGCGTCAGCTGGCCATAGAGTACAAAGCTCGAAACTCTACCCAGGTAGATGCCCAGTAGCAGAGTCAGATAGATGACAAACACGATCGCAGGCTTTAATGATTTGAAATACCTTAGAATGAGAACGCCGAGAGCGACGAGTGAAGCTAACATCACTGACATGCGAATGGGCCAATAGCGCCTACCCCTTCGATTGAGGTAGTCAAGCATCCCGGAGACCAGCTCGGGCTTGCCGTCATCGAACAGACAGAAGTTGGAGAAGCACGTGCTATCGGTAAAGAGTAAGATGCGCCCCTCGCCAAAACGTCTGGCAGCTGCTTGCAGGAGCAAACCAAATCGGTCACAAAGGTCAAAAACGATGTTACCGAAGAAGTTCGGATGTGAGTAATCAACATCTTCACTTCCCAAACCACTTCCAACCATGATGGGGTCAATGAAGGGTGGAGCTTGAATCGAACATGAAGTCAAGAAAGTGAATCTATTAAGCGCACGGACAGATGGATGCTGACTGAGTCGACTGGGAGAGAAGGCCGTCAGACCGGTGGTCACAAGGTCAAATATGTCATCATAGCGAAACCTCATACCAAAGCGTGTGGCGATTTCATTAAGATAGGTTGACATTCCGAAAAGATTGGTATGGTCTCCGATGAGGGCAAGCCCTCCTCCACATCTGACGAACCTGACTATCGCCTCTATCTCCTCGGGGCTGTAGGGCTCAGTTGGGGTCTTTATGATGAGGATGTCGGTTGTATCAAGTAGGGCCTCGGTTAATCCAGCAGTGCACAGCGAGACACTATAGTGCCTGTTGACATACTCGTAGAAGCAGCGGTAATTGTATTCAGCGTGAATACCGACAGATGTTGTATCGAAGGGCAAGTGAGTCCATTCCCAATTCGCATGAGTCTCATCAATAACCACCCTGCCATCCTTGAGGTAGCCAGGGTCATCAAAACTCAGCATCATACCTGTGAGAAGGGTAGGTAGCAAAGCGAGGAGGGCTTTCCGAGGCACTCTTCCAAAAAGCCCCAGCCTGGCCTCATCACCCCTCAAGGGAGGCAGCCTGAGCAGTAAACCAAGTGGAAGCCAGCTGGCAAGACTCATGCAGCTACCCCAGAGAAGTCGGGCCATATCAAGTTCGATTGCCGTTGCAGTTACGGTGATAAATCTTATGAATGCATAGCCAGTGGTAATGGCAAAACTCAGAGCAAGCCAGCGACCTGCGCCCTTGGGCCTGACCAACACGGAAAAGGCAATGAGGGCTACACCTATATACCACAGTTCATAGAGACCGAGCGCCTCGAAAGTGATCCGCACGGTTTTCGGCCCATGCCTTGTCCAGACATTGAGCGCGCCATCGGCCATGGTCACGTTTGGCAGAAGATCACTAAGATGGGCATTCTCAGTTAATCCGATATCGTGAAGACACCAGGCAAATCTGTATAGCAACAGGGTTGAAGATGCACACGTCACCATGATGAAGAAGCCCAGCAAAAGAGCTGAGCAGCGCCTGGTGTGCCAGCCAGGTATAAGGGTAAGTAGACTCAGGCCAGATAGGCCGAAATAGAGAGCTCGTTGCCATCCCTCACAGATTGTGCCAAGGGTGAGTCCAGCGATGGCGAGCGCGGTCAAAACGGCAGTGGCTGGCCTGAGGTTGTCCAGTGACCGGCTGTCAGTCACTCCGGGTTTGGCCTGAGCAAGAGTAAAAAGCGCGAGTCCACTCAGAGCGATAAATGGTGGCAGCCACACTGCGGGTCTATCTGTCAGATGCACTCCAAGACGACTACCGAGCGCTATGAGGACAAGTCCCAGCAGGCTACCTCTTCGCCACATCACCACTCCTCACAACCTCAACCAGTCTTCTGACAAAATCTATGTTCTTTGGATTGCCTCCCCGCTCGGATTCAAGATTGTTATCGAGCAGGAACTTGGCGTCCGCAATAAGTGTGAAAGACCCGAGACCAACTCGCCTGACAACTATTGTCGGATGATCAAAAGCTGATGCCAGAACCTGTGTTTGAATTTTACTGGTGATGCTTATCGGTGAGGCTTCCTTGTGAACAACTGTTTCATTGGTGTCACCGCCACCCAGTGGCTGCGGTTCGATCGCAAGCCCCAGCGGCTCAAGGATTGCCTTGCTTGCCCGGCGACCACCGTATCCTTGAGCAAGAACAATGTGCCCACCGCGCTCCATGTATTTCATGAGATATTCCACTTCACCCTCAAGACTGCGCTCAGGGGCAACAAAAAACATAAAGGCGGCTTCCTGCAGCCACCCATCCTTCGTTCGAGCCATCCTTGCTTCGATCCCGAGCCTTGCCAGACAGTTGGCAAGCCCGCCCAACGAATTCGACTTGAAAGGTTCAAGACTTGCCTTCGGTTTCAGGGAGAAATCTATAATGGCTATTTCATCTCCATAGCCACACAATGTTTGATGACCTGATGGGCCGGCCTGGTCACTGCACCCGGTTAACCATTCGAGTGAATTCGAGACAAGCCGCCAGGTCAGGGCCAAGCTTCCATTCTGAAAAGGAGACGTATCACCGAACACGAGTATCCTGCCCCTGCCAAGCACCTGAGCAGCAACAAGAATCACGTCCCCAAGTTGTTCCTCGCGCTCATGGGTAACATTGCCCATGAAGGCATGAAAGCCTCCGTTTAGCGAATCACCTCTATCTGAAAATCCGTACTTTCCTATTACGAGTGCCTCGGCAGGTTGCGCTATCGCAAGCGATGCACCGGTTGCAATCTGAAGACTCACCTCATCGGTGATACCCCTTGTCACCGGATGGCTTCTTATCTCAAGGCAGCCACGCCAGTACTTCCGGAGAGCAATCGCTGAATCGAAATTAAAGCGAATCCCTGAGAACGAAAGGATACCGTCGAGAACCTTTCTCGAACCTCCAATATCGGTGTGATCACCAAGAACAAGTAACCCCCCTCCCTCTTCGATGAAACTCCGCAAAGTTGCTATCTCAGGCCAGGTAAGCTCTCTTGTCGGGTTTATGAAGACAACAAGATCTGCTGAATGAAGAATATCCGGAGCAAGCGAATCTGTCATGATGAGCTCTGCAGACCTGGCTTGCACAAATCGATCAAGGGTTTTCCTGAACAGTCCAAACATACCGGCTCTTATGAGACCAATCCTTGATGGTGATGGCACTTCCCAGTTGAGGAGTCCCTTCGAATACAGGATGACATTGTGAGGCGAGGCTTGCCTGGCCGCTCGATTGGCTGACATGCCATTGGCGAGCCGTTCGGTGCCGGATCTTGAAGAAGCGAATCCAGCAAGCCATTTGATTGGTTGCCCACCCTGAAGGAGTGCCGCAGCGACAATTGTCACAACGACCGAAGTCACACCGATTTTGAACCAACATCGCTTGATAGCCTCGGAATCAACCGTGCCAGATGGAATCAGTAGCGCAACCAGACTTACAGTGACGATTTGAAAGACAGATACCTTGAAGGCAGTTACAGGACTGAATAGCAACAGCAAATGCTTTCCGGCAATTGCACATCCGGCAAGAAGAGCTATTCTTGTCAGGTGTTTCTGTGCAGGTTGGAACGCAGATATCGCCAGAACAACGAGAATACCGAAGAGATAGACAGGCGAAGCCGAGGCCCAGAATCCAACTCGAGCTCCATCGAATGTTGTCAAATCGATGACACTGTCAATAAGGTGCAAGGCCTGGTCACTTAGCAGTCTCAACTCTAAGATCAGTGCCAGGCCAAGTGAACCCAGGTGAAAAGGTAGCCAGGTCGTCTCCACAACCTGCCTCTTGCTGGTATGACTCACAATTCTTATGACTTCGAGCAATGCGAACCCAGCAGCCAAAACAAGCAGCGCCTCATAGCCGCCCGATCTTGCAACAGCCAGAGCCACCAACAAGCCACCTGCAGGGACGATTATCGTTCCTATCCGTCCTATTCTGTATTGTCTTCCGACTGAGAAAAACAGAATCGCTGCACATATTGCTCCCATGAAGCGGGCATATCCAGCAGATGTGACGAGCACGACTGTGCCACCGAGCGAGACAGCCAGTAGCGCCGTCAGCCTCAGAAGGTAGATCCTGAATTTGGCATCCATCCCATCAGCCACCTCCACCACCTCACCATCCCATTTAAGCATCATCCATGCCACCATTTTGGGGTCGGAGCCAAAAAGGTGCACGAGGCTCCTCCCCTGCGTTGGCGGGCAAGAACCGGGGAGTTGCAGGCGAGACAGGAAACTGGCGTACCTGACCGTCAGCCAATCCGAGAAATTTATTGGACACCGATGTCAGAGAATGTTACACAAGCCGATTGGTCTACAAACCGCCCTGGAAGGGCTTGCAGCTTGGCTCGATACGCTAACTTGTCCTGCGAGGCAACTGGTGACGCTCCCACAGCAAGATTGCCAATACCCCTATTCCTCCAACCACACTGAAGTAGCGCAACCACGAATGCCCCAGAGCCCAATTGACCAACAGAACCGAAATGGCAACCAGTATGGTCGAGATGGCAACAGGCCAGATGACCGCGTCAATCAACTTCCTTCTCACCCAGTTGTAGTGAATTGCCACAATCAGGATCACACCCACAGCAATGCCGACTCCGGCGCCCGTCAGACTGGCAATCCACGTTCCGACCGGTACCTGCGCCATATCAATCCCTCCCTTCCTATGGGTAGAACAAAGCAAACCGATACATCGTCAAGCTCCTGAGGTTCTCAGGGAGCTTGGCAGGTCCCTTCGGCTTTGTACGATCTTGTCCTGTCGCCTGTTAACCTATCCTTGACTACATCTCAGGGCATTGCGGAAAGACTGATACTGTCCCAGAGAAGTCTGGATCGATTGCATTCGGAGGGCCCTCGCCGCCACATTTCTTTTCGCACAGGGTTTCAGCAACGCAACCCGAGACGACACAGACACTCCCTACGCACCCACTTCCTAAGCAGGTGCTGTTTGCGCAACCGGAGCCAACGCATATGCTCCCTCCACAACCACTTCCCAGGCAGAGACTTCCAAGACAGGCGCTGCCAACGCACCCACTTGCAAGGCAAAGACTCCCAGGCGGGAGGATACTCACTACCATAGGATCTTCTGAGCCCCCACCAGCATCAACTGGCTGACCCGGGTCGTCCCAGCCTGCAAGGGTCGCTTCGAGGCGGGCGCTGAAAAGTGGTGAGTACTCCTCTGCAGAAGCTATCGCCACAAGCAGCACCACGACTGAGGCACAAACAACCAACCTAAGCCACATCATCTTCACCCCCTTCTCGCTTCCTCAGGGGGCTTCCGCTTACTCATACATCCAAGAGGAAATTGGTTGCAACAATTGTGCCACCTATTGCAGCTCCTGAGTTATCCTGCAAGATGTTGCTTGCGAAGCTTAGCAGCTCCTCCCTCGGTTTACAAGCTCTTATGATCAAGAAGCCCTTCGGTGTGGAGGGCAGGTCCACGCTTGAGGGCCTCCTCAACATATCTCATTCCTTACGTTAGCCTGCGGCTGGCATCGAACGATGGTTGCAGCGATCACCCTGGCTCGAATCACAGGGTTTTGCAGAATCGCTGCCCTGATCTAACACCTACTGCCATTGCTTTTGCACCCAGGCTTCAAGCCCTCCCTCACGAATCTCCTTGAGATTCTCGATGCATCCGAACTTGATAACACCAGGATTGCTCTTCAGATCTTCGCATGGGAAGGAATCACATTCGCCACAGAAGGCAAACCCTTTGCTGTGGCAGCACTGTCGAATTTTGCATCTGTCTTTGGCTGGATCATCGGCGACTTCGGCCTTGCATCCCGGGCATATTCCCGAATTGGCAAGTATCTCGAGGGCCTTGCGGAAATTGTCCTTGTCGACCTTACCATCAAGCAGCCTGCCGAAGCCGTAGTCATCAAGCATCTCAAGTGCTTCTCCAAAGGTGCGCCTTATCCTGCCCGTGAACCAATCACAGGTGTGGCAGTAGGATCCACAAAATGATATGTACCGCTGCTTTTCCGCTTCAAAGTTCATGGACTCCTCCTTCGCAGGGGCAATTGACAAACCGTGGGATGAGGCGCTCTGACATAATACGATATCCTAGTCACCCCCGGCTGTCAACCCCACAGGAGATAGATACTCCAAGGATTATGAGGACGCCTCACGGTTTCCTTATGATATCAATCCCTCGAGATTTAGCTGACCACTTGAGATAATGCTCGACTACCCTGGTAAATGTCCTCGCCGTAAGCATGGGCACCGAGGTAACGATTGACACGACCCTCCTAGCCCAAGCAGCAACACAGGAACCATGTCTCACTCAGGGTCACGTCTTACCGCTTTCGCCTATGGTCTCCTTTATCTCGTCCACAGATGGGATCTTGCCGGCAAGCTTCACTTCACCGTCGATGGCTACGGCTGGCGTTACCACAACACCAAAACTCATTATAGCTTTAAGATCCTCAACCTTCTCAACATCTGCGCAGATGCCAAGCTCCTTAAGAGCCTGCTCGACATTCTCATAGGTCTTCTTGCACTTTGGGCAACCTCGCCCGAGGATTTGAATTCTCATGCTTACCCCTCCCTCAACAGGTGATCCCCTGTGTAGAACTCATCCATACAATGTTCCAAAGATCTTTCCGGTCACGGTTGCCATCACACAGATCAAACCAACGAACACCACTGTCTTCCTGGTTCCCATCACGCTCTGAATGACAAGCATATTGGGAAGTGAAAGCGCTGGTCCAGCCAGAAGAAGCGCAAGAGCTGGACCTTTCCCCATACCCGCACCCAGAAGACCTTGAAGGATTGGAACTTCCGTCAGAGTTGCAAAGTACATGAATGCCCCAGCCACAGATGCGAAGAGATTCGCCCAGACGGAGTTGCCGCCGACAAGATTGGCAATCCAGCGCGAGGGAATGATGCCCTCGTGACCAGGCCTTCCCAACAATGAACCTGCGATAAGCACACCAATCAAGAGTAGCGGCAGGATCTGCCTGGCAAATGACCAGGTTGACGAGAGCCACTCCTGCCCTTCAGTGCCAGATCTTGAAAGTGCGAGTGACAGCAGAACAATCCCTGCCATAAACGGTATCATGGGCTGTCCTCTGAAACCCACAGCAAGAGCAATGACACCAACAGCACCCCACACAAGCATCTTCCTTCTCACATTGAACCAGGAGGCGAGAATCACAGCAAAAAGGATGGCAATGATTGATGTTATTACCCACTTGGCTGAATAGATTGCATGCCATATCCCGGCTTCACTTGTCGGTTTACCCCAATTCGCGAACACCAGAAGGGCAACCATGCTTGCAAAATAGGTGGCAGTTTTCCAGAGCGGGCGGGCGACTTCAGGTTCAGGCATCTTGGCCATCGCCTCAGCCTTGGCAAGCTCCTCCCTGCGGAATATGAGATGCATCAGTAACCCTATTACGATGCTGAAACCTATGGCACCTGCGGCTCTTGCAATACCTATCTGCGGCCCGAGCACTTTGGCTGTCAGTACGATTGCCAGGACATTGATGGCGGGTCCTGAGTAAAGAAA
>JALGWB010000300.1 GCA_025774405.1 bacterium | reverse complement strand
TGGTTGTTTCCGTGATGGCAGTGGCTTTCCTTATGGTTTCCTGTGGTGAGAAGCAGAGACCATGGGATCAGGAGGTCGAGAAATCGACATTCACAGAAATCGAGCAATCAATACCTGCCGTTAGGGAATCCTTGATGGATCTCAATGAGACCATCAACAAGCGGATAACGAGCAAGAAATACAGACAGCAGGCTCTCGAACAATTCAAGGGAGTTACTGATTTTGTTGATATCCTCCAGTTTTACTATCTGCCCATCCTCAATGCCAGGGCTCACATTGCGAGAGCCTATCGCGAAGTGCAATACAGCATGTACACTGAGGCATCTGAGGATATCAAAAAGGCTGTTGACAATATCAATAAAGCGGCACTCAAGTCGACGGAGAAGACCAAGGCTGGCTTTGATGTTGTAAAGAAGGGCCTTGTGTCAATTGAGAAAATCTCCGATCAGACCAAGGATGCAACTCTTACGAGGCTTTCAAATGCTGCCAAGCAGCTAAATGCTTTGATTGAAAAGATAAAGCCGATTGTTGTGGTTACTGAAGAGGGAGAATCGCTTATCGACGGCCAGCTCTAGCCGTCAGCACCTGGGGAGCCCGGGGCTACCCGGGCTCTTTTATTTGGAATCTTCGATCTGAGGCCAGCTCAGGCCCTTCCCTTAAACTGTTGGTTCCGCCATAGACGAAGAAAGTTCGCCTCGACTTTACCCCTCTCGGGAAGCGCCAGAATGACCACGGCATGCTGAGAAGCTTCCGGGTAGCCATCGTTCTAAAGTGTTCGGGAACATCATCAAGAAACTCGCTTCCCTGAATCTCAAGAAGCTCCAGTCTCCGCTTATGCTGCTCGGGATCCTCGCTGAGTCTGCGGTGGAAAATTCCCCCTATGATTGAAAGGAACTTACGACCGATTGAGAGCCGCTCACCCTTGATAAGATGAATACCTCTTACCACAGGTGAGTGGAAGACCAGATCCATATCCACATCGATAATCCAGCGCAGACAACTGTCAGAGTCCCTTTCCTTGCTAAGCAGATTCCTGTGCATTTCCTGAGCAAGCCTACCTGCAAGGCGATCATAGCGAAACCAGAGCTCCCTGTAATGCCAATCCGTGACAATCCACTCAATCGAACCCCGTTCCTTCCCGTCTGCCCTTATCCAGAGTTCGAGTCGCTCCCAATCCTTTTCCCAGAATTTTATCAGCTCCGCCGGCGCCAGTGTCACAAAGCGCCATACCCAGTAATACTTACCCTTGAGCCAGTAGGGTTCATGCCCCTGCCTGTAAGGGAAATACCCGCTATCTCGATCATTGACATAAAGATAGACTGCAGGCGGTAAGGATCGAGGAATGAAGAACCATTCAACAAGATATAGCACCAGAGCTGTGCCAACGATCGCAATCACAAAACCCTGGAAGCCCTGACCAGCCCTGATGATCATCCTTATCACTGTCAGGGGCAGTGGAGCGACCACCGCAGTCAGAAGGTCGTCAAACATCAGCCAGAGTATGAGAAGCACAATTGGATATGATAGAACTCCAAGATAGGGCACGAGCAAGTGCCCGGCACCAAACAGGCTTGAGATAGGGCCAATGAGAGCACCGTAGCCAAGTGCGACAAGTGAGGCAAGAAAAACCTTGTATCTTGCAAAGAACATGCTGCATGTGGCTTGAACCCGCAGCGGATTGACAATGCCACTGGCGACCTGATCACCATCTGAGAAGATGTCAGCAAGTCCACCAGGCCTGGGCTCGATCTTCAGGGCATGTTCATGGAGAATCTGGCGCATCGCATCACGCTGATACGGTTCGATACCCCGGCTGCGACGATATCCGAAAAGCCGAAGCACTGCAAAAAACAAGACTATGAAAGGCTTGAAAACCGAAGTAACAAGAAAGTAGCCCAGCCTCGGCAGGGCTGCTGCGGGTCTATTGAGGATTTTCCTGAAAACCTCAAGTGACAGCCCCATCGTTGTGAAGGCTTCAAGATTGACGATGTCCTTCAAGTTCAGAACGCTTGCCCAATAATCGCAGAAAAGGAAAGGGCCATCGAAATCACTCTTTTCACTCCGAGTCACCACCTGGACATCTGGCAAAGCAATCCCTCCCTGCTCGCTGCTAATCGTATCACCCTGCCCGCCAAGCGTCAACCAGAGGCAATCCCAAAACATCCTAAAACCAACCTATTCCGCTGCCGATAATACCAATAGCGTGGAGGGGTCGATCGCGGTATCGACACCCGGAAATGCAGGGGATGAGAGCTGGGGCTATCCCGGACGACGTTCTACCCTCTCGCCAGATACCAGCTTTCATCCCTGATCTATCCAAATGGGGTTTACTCAGACTCAACTCTATGATAGCCTTCCAATATGCATCGGCGGGTCGGATATGTGTTTGTCTCTGTGTTTGTGCTGCTTGTCGGGATATCTCAACCTGGACTGGCCATCTCCCCACCCAGGACTGAGGTCCTTGATACCCCATACGATTGGGGTGAGAGCCTCACTATAAGGTGGAAACCAGCTGAACCTGCTGACTCTGTCCTTCGCTACCAGATCTGGCGGTTAACCACCCCACCCGGCATCCGACTCGAGCCAATTTCGTTCGCTGACTCGGCAAGTGTCTCTGCCGCAAGAAGAAGCGGCTGGAGACCCATTGGAACAGCAGGCAGCAGCGATACGGTTTTCGTTGATTCGAATCTGTCAGGGGATAGCTCCTATGCGTATCTCGTAGTGGCTTACAGTCATACGTCTGTTGTGGCTTCCAGACCGAGTATGCCAACCCAACCGAGGCGCCAGTATCTTGACACAAGACACACCAGCATTCTCATTGCAACGGCTGTTTTCATCCTGGCAGTGATCGCCCTTGTTGAAAGGGCCAGAAGGGGAGCGAGCCTGTTCATAAGAAGAATAGCTGGATTGGAAGCAATTGAAGAGGCCGTTGGCAGAGCAACTGAGATGGGCCGACCCATCCTGTATGTGCCTGGACTTGAAGCTATGGACGAGGTAGCAACTGTCGCAGCCATTGACATCCTTGGGCAAGTTGCAA
>JALGWB010000299.1 GCA_025774405.1 bacterium | reverse complement strand
TGGTGGAATATCTTGTCCGTTTGATCAATGAGGGTAGATTACGTTGTTTGGGGATAGGCATCAATTGAATTCTATTGCCAATTGATTGAGTCGGTGTTACGCTCTGTCAAAACTGAATATCTGACGGGTCAAGCACCTGACAGCCCGTGAAGCGAAGCGATATCACCTGAGGCGAGCGGAGCTTTTGTTTCCAAGATCGCCTACAACCATGGAGGGTGATACAGTGATGGCACTAGGATGGCTGTTTGGTGTTCTGCTCGAACTCATCCGCACGGTTGGGTTCTGGGACGCTATAGGATGATGGAATTGCGGGTGGAGACAGGTGCTTACCCGTCGCCTGTAGAAGGCTTCACCCTTAACATTCACGATTGCTGAACCTACTTTTGATGAGAACAAAAGCTTACCTCTTTTCCTTGGTTGTTGCCTGTGCTGCCGGGGGCATTCTGGCCCATGGCTTTGGAGGATTCCTATCAACTCTGGGAAGTGATCCCAGAGGAATAGTGGTCTGGTTCCTGCTCTTGATAACCGCCGGGCTCGTCACCTACGTGGCACTGAGAGGCGGGGGCGCGGTTACCGGGACCGCCGTTGTCAACTTTGCAATCATAATAACCTATGGCGGTGAGGTTGCTGCCTGGCTCGCAGCAGTCGAGATGGCAATACTTGCCGGACTTGTTTTAAGATTCAAGTGGTGGCGGACACTATTCAATATTTCCCAGATGGTAGTATCTCTGGCTACGGCAGGTATTGTCTACCGAACCCTCGGTGGCTCAGGTATTGCTACGGTTTCGGTGCTGACCCCTGGTAAGCCAGGCTTGATCATTGGGCTTATTGGCTGTCACCTCACCTATTTCATCGCCAATACAGGGCTCGTAACCGTTTGGAACAGCCTGCGGCTTGGACAGCCAGCCCTGAGGATGTGGAGAGGCAATTACCTCTGGATGCTACCCCAGTCCTTTGCTGCTCCGCTTGTGGGATTGACGCTCGCATACGTATACGTCAGGCTTCCTGTGGCGATGGTGCTCATTCTGTTTCTTTGGCTTGTCTATTATACGAGGACATCTCGTACCAACGTGATCCTGCAGGAGGCCGAGCGCGGGACAGTTGCAGCCCTTGCAACAGCAGTTGACTCCAGCCTTGAATTCCTCGAGGGTGAATCTGAGAGAGTTGCAGCACTTGCTGTTGAATTAGGAAGGCGGATAGGTCTCAGCGGTTGGCGAATGCAGGCACTCGAATATGCTGCCCTGCTTCATGACATTGGCTATTTGGCTGTTGGAAGAAGGATCCTGGCGAAGAATAGGAGTCTTTCTCGGGAGGAGTGGGCAAAGGTGAGGGATCATGCAAGTGTTGGTGCTGCCATTGTGGCGAGGGTCAAGGCGCTGCGCAGGGTGGGTGAGATTGTGCGTGCTCACCATGAGCGTCCGGATGGGCGCGGATACCCCAGGGGGCTAACCCGGCAACAGATACCGAGGGAAGCAGCTATTCTTAAGGTGGCAGATGCATTTGTTGCCATGACAAGCCCTCGCCCCTACAGGAATGCCCTCAGTGTTGAACAGGCGGTATTGAAGATCAAAGAGGTGCAGGGTACCCACTTTGACACCGAGGTTGTGGAAGGATTGCTTGAGTTGTACAGGATCGATGGTCTTGATCGATTTGCCTCATCACAGATGGCTGAGGCAGCCTAGGTGAGTCCTGTGGTTTCCAGCAATATCTTTCTTGTCTTTGGTGAAGATGAGTTTCTCGTCGAGCAAGCTCTAGCGCGCCTTATCAGAGACATTGCAGCTGCAATTGGCTTCGAGCCCCAGGTTGAGACCATTGACTGCTCCGAAACAGCTGTTGAGGATTTCGTTGCTCAGATCCTTTCCCCTTCGCTTTTTGCTGAACAACGAATATCCGTGGTTAAACATCTGGTCCTGACAGGAAGGAGCAGGTTGACTTCAGAGATCGAGACGTTGATTTCTGAAGAACTCCCGCAGGGACAATTTCTAGTTCTTATGCCACGGAAGATCGATAAGCGACTCAAGATCTTCAAACTACTCGAGCAGAAAGGTAAGGTCCTTGAATTGCCCTCACTGGGACACGAAGGTCTGGTCGAGTGGATCATTGACCGGTTTAAGGAGCTGGGTAAGACCGTGGGTAGGGATGCAGCTGAGATGATACTCGATCTTAAGGGTGAGGAAGACACAAGAGCACTGAATTCAGAGGTGGAGAAGCTCGCAATCTACGTCGGCAAGCGACCCAAAGTGACTGTTTCAGATGTCGAGGCCATTGTTGGAAAAACAAAGACCGAGCATGTGTTTGAGCTCATCCGTCAGGTTACTCTAAAGGACATAACCGCTGCTCTCGGGACGCTCGACGGTCTTCTCAAGGTGGGGGAGTCCCCGCTTGGTATTATTCTGCTTCTGTCGAGAGAGGTCAAGGCGCTCATCCAGGTTCGCCTCTTTTTGAAGGACACCGGGCTTAGCCTCAGGCGTGACCCCGGATACAATGAGTTCGTTCGTACCATGCTGCCTAAGTTCAGAGACTGGATTGCGAACAACCGTGTTCCTGAGAGGTTTACTTTCACAAGGTACAAACCCTATGCCATCTATCGCAGATTCGTTGAGGCGCTTGGATTCGAACTCAGCCGGCTGGTTGACCTGCTGGATGCTCTCGTTGATATCAATGCGGCGCTGGTCAGTACTTCAATAGATCCGAGGATACTTATCGAGAATTTCTTGTTTTCGGTGGGCGGATGCGAAAAGAAGACATCATAGGCAATCTTAAGATCCTGGATTTGCTCGAGAAGATCGCAAGGTCAGAGAACCTTGGTCATGCCTACCTCTTCTCTGGTCCTGAAGGCGTTGGGAAGAAGAGGGCTGCACTGATGTTTGCGCGTCTTATCAATTGCGCATGTGCAGGTGAGACCCGCTGTCATTCGTGCGCCCAGATGGAACATCTCAACCATCCCGAGCTGCTGCTTCTTGAGGATGCGAACGAGCCGAGGTGGATTCATCGGGATAGTGTGATTCGTCACCTCTCGGAGTTTGGTCTGAAGGAGGAGGATGAAT
>JALGWB010000298.1 GCA_025774405.1 bacterium | reverse complement strand
CATTGAAGTTGAGTTTCATGTGAGCAGCGAGGATCATGCTCGGAGGATCACCTATCAGGGTGGCTGTGCCCTGGAGATTGGAGGAGATCGCTATTGAAATGAGGAAGGGAACAGGGCTCACACCAAGCCTTTTAGCCATCTCGACCGCTATGGGAGCCAGGATAAGCACAGTAGCAACATTCTCAACGAAAGCAGAAAGCAGCCCGGCAAGCCCTGCCAGGAGAACTATCGCAACTCCGACCGTGTGGGTCCTGCGAATGATGGCACCTGCCAGCCGCCTGGGTGCAAGTGAGATGGTGAATGCCTCAGCAACCCAGAATGTACCAACAAAAATACCAATCACATTCCAGTTAACATCGCTCAGGGGCTCAATCAGACTTCGCCAGAAAGGTTTGTCAGCGAAGATGTAGTTGAAACCAGCCAGGAGAGCTAATGCAATCCAGACAATGTGTGCCCGCTTCTCCTTCTTAAAAGCGAGCACCCCATAGGTACAGACAAAGACTACTGATACAAAAATCAGCGTCGACAATTTCGAGATTCCTCTAATCCACTGGCTTGAGGTAGTAACACAGAGTATCAGCCGATGTCAAGGAAGGAAGCCGTCACTGGAGACCGATCCTATCTGGTCAAAACGATCTTGGCTTTTCCACCAGGCAGGTATCCTGAAATCCGCACAAAGTAGATGCCATCAGCGACACGCAAGCCGTTTGAATCAAGGCCATCCCAGATGAAACTCAACCCACCGGTACTGGCATCGGGATGGAGTATTTGAACAAGTCTACCTAAGGGGTCATAGATTCTAAGATCAGGACGTTGAGGCGTCGAGCCCTGATAAAGAATCATAACTCTGCCCCTCGTTGGATTGGGTGCGATCATGAGCCTGTCACGACCTGCCATAGGGGGCTTGACACCGGAGTAGGAACCTATGCTCAAGGCAACACCAATTGACCCGTTGCCAAAGGAGGGCACCTCAAGCGTCCAATGAGGCGTCAACTCGAGCCCGAAAACATTATCCTCAGCGGCAATCTTGTCAGGTTGATCGACGAAAGTTAATAGCAAACCTTTGTTGCTCTCGACATTTATAACTCCACGCATTGAAGGACTAAAGACAGTTGAAGTATCAGTTCCATCCCAATACTTGAGAGCTTTCCGACCGGTGAAGAGGATCTTGAGGCAATCCGGAGAAAGTCCATTTTCCATCTTTATCTCAACCGGTGTTGGATTCGATAGGGTCGATTCAATACGATATTCAAGCGCAACATTATGAAGCGAGGCAGCAATGTGCTTCGTGATATCAATGGGCCCAAAGTCATAGTAGAATTCGACACTCGAGGAATCGAGTGTATAACTCAGATCCGTATTCGAAAGATCGCCCTGGGCAACACCATCAATCCAGATTGAATCGTTGAGGCACCTGCGGCGTGCTTCAAATTTCCAGGTATGAACCTCGGGAAAGATCATATTGCCACATAGCCATGAATAAGCTTCACAACCGATCTTCGGCTCTACATAACTGGCATCGTCGGTATAGGTTTCATCATAGCTCGACATGAAATTCTCATTGCCAACCTGCTCAGTCCCGTCATCGAGATCAAACCAGTAGAGAAGCCTTCCACCAAGTGATGAGAAGACAAGCAAGTCACCCTCTGTGACCATCACGATTTCATTGAGACCATCCCAATTGATGTCACTCTCATAGCTGTGCACCACCCGTAAGAGGGCTTCCCTTGCTGCTCTGGCACTCACGAGGGCTGTACGGGCGAGCTCCCATTGAGTCGTGCCAACCATTCCCTGATAGCCATGGACAGCAAATTCATACTGGTGCGCCCCGAGCGTAAACCAGGCAAGCTCGATGAGATTGTGGGCGGGGATCGCATTGATGGTATCGCGGATGGTATCAAAGAACTGCCGATATGCTTCAGCTTGAGGTTCGCTGTTCTCATCGAACCAGGCATCCCGACCCATCCAATCAGCAGCACCATCAACAATCGGGGATACATCCTCGTACACAGGATGGTCTTGGAGGAACTCTGAATAGGTCGTCACCTTTATCCACGGATTGTTGTCAAAAGCGCATAGCAGCTTATCAAGATTTGCAAGATCCACCGCCGGATCCTCACCACCTTCGTAGTCCCACAAACCCGTCGCCTCCATATCCTCGTGGTAGCAAATTGCATAGATATCATCTGTATCTTCAAGATATCGATCATGAAGGAAGTTCAAAACGCTGGAGGTATCCCCACTATCGATTGCTCCATTGATGATTCCCTCGAAGGTCTTATCATCTGTGAATACATATACCGAGCTCCCATCGTAGGTTGTGGTCCTGACTGCATATTCGCTACCTGTTATACCACTTTCCCAGAGGATATGGTCTTCGACCTGCACAGTGGTGTAGCCATTGTCAGTAAGCAGCTTGACAATATTCTGCGTCCAGACACGCTCGGGATTCCAGAAGCTCACGGGTGAGACACCGATCGCTTGTTCAATCAGCTTCTTATGCGTAGCAATTTGACGGTGGTTGAACTGGAAATCATCGGGTGTGACTCTTGTCGAGTAGATTATGTTTTGAATGTAGGTGCTGCCGACTATCTCAAATTGCCCATCACTGGCTCCTTCCCTGAGGATATCGATGGTTTCAGGATCGAACCATAGAAGGTCACTCAGGAGCGAACCTGAAAAGTGAATGACAAACTTTAGTGAGGGGTGAGATCTCAAGGTTTCTAGAACCCCTTTGTAACAAGCAAGATTGGCTGTCCTGCCATAGGGAACGAGATTCTGGTTTGCGTGGAAAAGAAGGATAACATCTATCCGACGAGGTGGTTGATCCTTGTCAACCCCGACTGCTATCGATTCAGGCAAGGCTGGATTACCGGCCAGGTCAGCAGCCTCAGCCACTATTGCATAGGTACCGTCATCGACTACATCAGAAGCATCTCTCCCATCCCAGCCAACCACAAGCATGCTCTCGACAAGAACACTCTCAGCGAGACTCCTTACAAACGACCCCATTGAATCGTAAACCGCCACTGTGACACTCGCTGGCTCGCTGATTCTGACGGTTACCGCAGTCGTATCCTTGTAGCCATCACCGTTCGGTGAAAAAACAGTCGGATTTGCATTGAGATCTTCGATATCAGGCGGAGTTGTATCAGGCAGAACCGAAACCGAGAAAGGGCTGGTCGAATCCGGAAGCGTGGCTGAATTTGTGGCATCGGTGGCGAAGATGTAGTACTCAAGAGTCGGCTCCACTATGTCTGAACCAGGGATTTTTACCTGCCAGTGATTTACAGTGGTTCGAACAAAATCCAGAGCTGTGTAGCCCTGACCTGAAGATCGATAGAAAAGCCTTGCAGAGGTTACAACGTCATCATCGATATCAGCAATGACTATTAGCGGAAGATGGGCTTCCCATGATGATGGAGGCGTGTGAGTTATGTACGGTGGGATGGCATCAGCCCGGTTGATCAAGATGGCCTGAACGCCCGTTTGAGGATTGTAGTTGGCAAGCAGGGCTTCCTGGTTGACCCCAGGCTCAGCGACCACATCAATCACATTTGAATCATACTGACCATCATCACCACCACCAAGCACCCATTGTCCGACCTCTTCCATAACAGGTCTCACTCTGCCAGCCTCATATCCATTCTGGCTCAGCATCAAACCCAAGTAGTGCCAGGATGAGCTTGGAGTCCCAAGTATTGCCCTCGGGACATTTATTGTAATCACGTCGGCATCCTGATCGACAGTCACATCAATGCCATCGTAGTAGGTATTACCCTGCGCATCGATCACGTGGGTCTGGAAACCATCAAACGGAGGGGCACACCAGATCACGAATTCCCATGCGCTTGACGGTGAGAAAGTTACATTTCTTCGCTCAAGGCTTGCAGTGGAGCCCGATCCTTCAAGCCCATCCTGATCAATGTAAATATCAATGCTCTGAAGCGAAAACCCGGCACCGGAGCCCCAGGGATCCTCGATGTCTCCGGCAATCTCAACCTCAAACCGCACATCATTGCCTGCATCGCTCACGGACAGCCTGGTGATATCAAAAGAACCAGCCGTGAATACCGGATCCAGCGGATAAACATATGTTCCCGGTCCGTAGTCATCCCCGACGGGATCATTCAGTGTCAAATCGTAGCCAAGGCTTAGCACTGGTGGAGGCAACACCAGCAGCATCAACCCCAGACTCAAAACCAATGTTTTCCCATTCATCCATTTAATTATATCACATCTGGAGTGAAATGGTTCAAGGCAATGGCTAAAAATGCCGAAACCAATTGTGCTATGGGAGGACGCTTCCCCATAGCCGGGGAGGCACGAACAGTCGCAAATCAAGAGAAGATAATCTACTAACTGGGGAGTCCTTTGAACCAGATCGGTGGACTCAGTAAAGGCAATCCGATTCAGGTCGCTGATGGATATTCACCAACCTCGAAGGCGCTTCGTATCCTCGATGAGATAGCGGAGTTTGTGGTCGAGCATGACCTTGACCTGAGGGTCCTCTGGGCAAATCGTGCTGCTTGCGATTCCTCCGGACTTCCTCTTGAAGATCTTATTGGCAGGTTTTGCCATGAAGTCTGGCACTCAAGGCGAGAACCGTGTCCTGGCTGTCCCCTGGTAGCAACTATCTCGACAGGCATTGCTGAGGCGGCTGAACTCACTACCAATGGTAAGTCCCGACTGATAAGGTCGTATCCTGTTACAGACTCCGAAGGAAAAATCATCAGTGTGATTGGAGTCACTATGGATATCAGTGACCTCAGGCGTGTCGAGATGAGCAAACAGGAATCTGACGCGACCTATCGGCGCCTTGTCGAGCAATCGCTGCAGGGTATCATCGTCCTTCAGGACATGAGAATTCACTTTGCAAATCCCGCTATTTCGAGAATGACAGGATATACAGTGGA
>JALGWB010000297.1 GCA_025774405.1 bacterium | reverse complement strand
TTCTTCCACACATTCCTCATGCATGACTACATGCATCATCGACCCTATCTCTCGCCAAGATTCGGACTGAAGCGAAAGTACATCTTCATAAACCAGCAGGATTCAGAAACCATGGCTCTGAAGATGAAACGCTGGCGTCAGGAACACTTCGCCCTCGATCGAGACGACCTGCAAGTACTGGAGCGAATGTATTACAATGAATGCCTTCTTGTCGATGACTTCATGCGAGCACTGTTTGACGCTGTCCTCGTTCAATTCCCCGATGCGAGGATAATAGTCAACTCCGATCATGGTGAATGCTTTTCCCATTGTGGCAAGCGTGCCTTCGATGGTAACTGGAATCTCTCTGACACGCCTCTCTGGCACCATAGCACTGGCTTCTGCTATGAGCAGTTTGAGGTGTTTGCGATTGACTACCAGCAAGGACGACACGGTGGCATCAATGAAAATCTCATCGATCACGAGGATATCTACTGGATGATCCTCACCCACTTCGGCTTCTCGGGCGAGACACTCGGACCGAAATCCTTCAATCTGATCTCCACCTCATTCGATAAGGTTGGTTTCTGCGGTGTCCTCATCGACAATGACATCTATCTCTATGACAGGAATCGAGATTTCGCTTTCATCCTCGCTGACAACCTTTATACCAGCGAGCAGATCGAGCCCAAACCTCGTCTCGTAGAGCTGTGCAGGCAGATTCTCAAAAGCCGCAGTGTGGATATGGCGATCTACGCTGAAGCAAGTGAGACCGTGCGCCACCGCCTGCGAGGCTGGGGCTACATGTAGCGGCCTCTAGGTTTTCACCTTAGACCTTTTCACGAGCTTTTGCAAAGGTGAGCTCTCCATGCGATGGGTCGAAGTCGATCTCGACAACATCTCCTTCGGTGAACTCACTTTCAAGGAGCTTCAGAGCAAGCGGATTCTGTATTCTCTTCTCAATTGTTCGACGTAGCGGTCGAGCACCAAAGGCTGGATCGAAGCCTTCCCGAGCGAGATATTCCTTGGCACGACCGGTAAGCTCAATATCAATTCCCTTCTCGGCAAGCCGAGCCCTGAGTCTCTCAATCTGCAGATCGATGATCTGCTTTATCTCTTCCATCCCAAGGCTGTTGAAGATTATTATCTCATCTATCCTGTTTAAGAACTCTGGTCTGAAGTGCGCCTGAAGAGCCTCGGTGACCCGCCTCCGCATCTCCTCATCATTGCCAGCAAGGTCACGAATCCACTGGCTGCCAATGTTCGACGTCATAATTATTACCGTGTTCTTGAAATCGACTGTTCGTCCCTTACCATCAGTCAGCCTTCCATCGTCAAGAATCTGCAGCATCAGATTGAAAACATCCTGGTGCGCCTTTTCAATCTCATCAAATAGAATTACTGAATATGGTTTCCTCCTTATCGCTTCGGTCAGATAACCACCCTCCTCATAGCCAACGTAACCTGGTGGTGCTCCGATCAGACGAGCGACCGAATGACGCTCCATGAACTCAGACATATCAACCCTTACCATGGCCTTCTCATCATCAAAGAGAAACTCAGCAAGTGCCCTTGCCAGCTCTGTCTTACCAACGCCTGTGGGTCCAAGGAAAATAAATGAACCAAGCGGGCGATTCGGGTCCTGGAGTCCCGCCCTCGCTCGCCTTATGGCGTTAGAGACAGCCTCAATCGCATGATCCTGTCCAATCACACGTCGCTTGAGTCTATCCTCCATGGTTACCAGCTTCTCAACCTCCCCCTCCATAAGTCTCGACACCGGGATACCTGTCCACTTCGAAACGATCTCCGCTATATCCTCCTCATCAACCTCCTCCTTCAACATCTTCTTGTCCTGTTGCAGCTCCTGTAAGCGCTTGCTTTCAGCCTCGAGATCCTTGGAAAGCTCTATCAGTCTGCCATAGCGAATCTCAGCAACCCTATCGAGGTTTCCCAATCGCTCCGCTTTCTCCGCCTCAGCCTTAAGATTCTCAATATCCTCCTTTATCTTCCTTATCCTTTCGATGGCCTCCTTCTCAGCCTGCCAGTGAGCTTTCATGCTCTTGCCTTTTTCAGTAAGCTCGGCCATCTCCTTCTCCAGTCGCTCGAGTCTCTCCCTCGATGCCTTATCCTTCTCCTTGGACAGTGCCTGCTTCTCAATCGTAAGCTGCATGATACGGCGCTCAACCTCATCAATCTCGGTCGGCATCGAATCGATTTCAATCCTCAAGCGGGATGCCGCTTCGTCTATAAGGTCGATTGCCTTATCAGGAAGGAAACGATCGGTGATATAGCGATGTGAAAGCACCGCAGCTGCCACAAGTGCTGAATCCTTTATCTCAACACCATGGTGAACCTCATAGCGTTCCTTGAGTCCTCTCAGGATAGCAATTGTATCCTCGACAGATGGTTCATCAACAAGAATGGGCTGGAAACGCCGTTCAAGTGCAGGATCCTTTTCAATTCGCTTTCGGTATTCGTCGATGGTTGTCGCACCGATTGCTCTCAGCTCTCCACGCGCCAACGCTGGCTTGAGCATGTTGGAAGCATCAACCGCTCCCTCTGCACCTCCAGCTCCAACAAGTGTATGTAACTCATCTATGAAAAGGATGACCTTGCCCTCGGCTTCCTGAATCTCCCTCAAGACCGCCTTCAGCCGTTCCTCAAACTCACCTCGATACTTCGAACCTGCAACAAGTGCTCCAATATCGAGGGCAACAACTCGCTTATCCTTCAGGCTTTCAGGCACGTCCCCCCTCACTATCCGCTGGGCGAGACCCTCGACAATTGCTGTCTTGCCAACTCCCGGTTCACCAATAAGCACAGGATTGTTCTTGGTCCGACGTGAAAGCACCTGGACAACTCTGCGGATCTCATCATCCCTGCCGATGACAGGATCCAGCTTGCCCTTGCGGGCGAGATCTGTGAGGTCCCGAGCAAAGCGCTGGAGGGCTTGATACTTGTCCTCAGGTGTCTGGTCAGTTACGCGCTGGCTCCCCCTGATCTCTGCAAGCGCCCTATAGACAGCGTCCCTGCTGACGCCATTACGTTTGAGAACCTCACGGGCCCTGGACTC
>JALGWB010000296.1 GCA_025774405.1 bacterium | reverse complement strand
CATGATCTAGTGACCGCCCCTCCTTAGTATCGTGCGCAAGATACCGACCGCTCATACTTTGCAATACTCGTACCACTCCCAACCCCGGGTTTGAGGTCTCAAATGCCATAGGTTTCTGCAAAGGCTGGCAAAAAAGAACAAGCACAGCCGCTCCCTCAGATCGAACAACTTTGCCAACACCAGTGCAAGATGCAACCGCTTTTGCAGAATGCAAGCCTCACCTACTCACTTTTGGTACCGCTGGGCGATACATAAACATATGGCTCGATAAGCTCGAGCGTCTTCTCACCTATCCCCCTGACTGACAGCAAATCATCTATTCGATCAAATTGCCCGCGCTCTTGCCTCAACTTGACTATTGCTTCTGCGCGCCGCGGTCCGATGCCCGGCAGTGCCACCAGCTCGTCAAGGGTTGCCCTGTTGAGGTCGAGCCTTAAGAAGCTATCAGCTTCCTGCTGTCCCTCACAGCAGCCATCTGCAAGTGTTTCAGCCCGGCCGGTTCCCGGTCTGTTGTGACCAGTGACGAGTGCAAGTAATCCGCATGTCAGAGTTAATATCACAATAATTGCCGCGAACCTTTCTTGCCTGTTAAGCTGCACAATTGACCTCCTTTGTTATCGGCAGAAGGACCAGCTCTGTTTAGAAGTTGATTCTAGAATGGGGTAAGCAGGGTGGCTAAAGGAGCTCGCTGAATCCCTTGGTCTCAATCAAATCAACGATCCGCCGCACTTCCTCCCCCTTACGTCTATCGGCAACCAGGATGACATCGTCAGTCACAATGATCGCCAACCCCTTAAGACCAAGTGTTGCTACCACTTGCCTGTCGGAATAGATGATGCAGTCCTGTGATTCGATTCCAATGTGGCTGCCACGGACTCGGTTCTGATCCTGGTCACTCTCCAGATATTTCGAAAATGATTCCCAGCTACCAACATCGTCCCAGCCAATTTCCGCTGGAGTAACACAAGCCCTGTCAGTCTTTTCCATGATAGCATAATCTATTGAAATCTCCTCAACACCGCTGTAGCACTCCCGCAATTGTGCTGGTTCAAGATGCGTCCCGTAGGACTGCTGACACTGCTCGAAAGCAGAAGCGACCTTCGGAAGATGCTGTCTAAGTTCAGACAGCATGACAGATGCTTTGGCGCAGAATATTCCTGCGTTCCAGAGATACCTGCCAGATTTTAGATACCCCTTCGCAATATCGATGTTAGGCTTCTCCGTGAACCGATCCACCCCAAAGAATTGCCTGCCCCCGACCTGATCGATAAGCTCACCCATCGCAATGTATCCATATCCAGTCGATGGTCGATCAGGTGTGATCCCGATGGTCACGATCTTATCAAACCTGTTAGCAAACTCAGCACTTGCCATAAGAATATCTCTAAATGCGTCAACCTCCGCAATGAAGTGATCAGCAGGCAAGAAGATCAAGACGCAGTCACCGTGCGAATGCAAGGCATAGGTCGTCGCAAAGGCGATGCAAGGAGCTGTATTTTTGCCAATTGGCTCAGCAAGGACACGAATGCCTTCCCATCTTGAAAGTATCTCCTTTGTCTGTTCAAGCTGGATCTCCTGGGTGACGACCAATATCTGGTCTTCAGTGAAGACAGGAATCAGTCTCTCAATGGTCAGCTCGAGCAGAGTCTTACCGGACATCAGCTTTATGAACTGTTTGGCTCTGCGCGCTCGACTCAATGGCCAGAACCGCTTACCTTTGCCGCCCGACATTATGACAGCCAGTCTCAAAACTCTCTTCCTCCTCAGACTGAACCCTCAACCTCAGCCACCGCACCAGGAAGGAAAGCAGCGAGGAGTCTCACTGCCTTAACAAGATGAGGTGCAAGTACAGATCGATTCCCGAGTGAAGGATCGATGCCGAACTTCTCAGCTAAAGTTAGCACGACACCAACAATTATCGCAACCACACATACACCGACTATCCCACCCACGAACCTGTCAATGGCCCGCAAGCCTGCAGCCTTGGCAAGCCCGGAAAAGGCCTTGCCGATCAATCCTATCACTATCGCCACCACAAGGAACGCAACCACAAAGACAAAAATTTTGGCAGCCGTCGGATGTGACAGATTCGCAGTTACAGCCTCCATGAGATCGGTTATCCTTCCAGCAGCAATTACACCAACAACTATCGCCAAAGCAGCAAATATCTCTTGAATTGCTCCTTTGAGAATGCCATGAATGAATCCCAATGTCAGGAACACCAGAATCGTTAAGTCCAACCAGTTCACCTTCGGTCACCTCGCTTAACAGGTCTTCCTATGCAGTTGACATAGAGGGATATCTCTCTCTTGCCATCTATCCCCAGCAGGTCGTTGAGCTCTTGATCATAGAATGCGCCAACAGGCACGGCGCCGAGACCAAGTGAAGTTGCCTCAAGACATATGTTCTGGCTAACATGTCCTGCTTCCATGTGTATGTAGCGCATACCCCGCTCCCCGTAAACAGCTGTTGTACGCTCGGGTACTGCCGTCAGGACGATTGTCACAGCAGCCTCCCTGGGCATCGATTGACCAAGACATGCTGCTCCAAGCTTTTCAGTGTAATCACCAGTTCTTACAATCTCCAGAGCATGCTGGTCGGGAACATAATGGTAAAGTCCCTGCTTCAGGTTGCTCACTCGACTGACAAAGACATAGGTTTCCAGCGGATAGGTTGCTCCAGCCGAAGGCGCAGCTCTCAGAAACTTCTCTCCCCGCCTGCCGGTGATACCCTGAGCTGCGAAAAGCAGCTGTGACAATTCCACCAATTGAAGACTGTCAGCCGAGTAGGCACGAATTGATCGTCTTGATCTTATTGCTTGTTCAAGGGCCATACCTTGAAGATCGGGTTCGGGTAGTCTCACCAGAGGTCTGCCAGGCAAGCAACCCTGAGGAAAACCAATGCCCACTATCAGCAGTGACAGCAGTACAACAAGCCTCATGATACTTGGAGCCTACACTTGCTCTTTTCAGCGTGTCAAGTGCTAAGGTTCAGTCAAGGAGATGCCATGTCAGCCCAAATTCATAGATTCTGCCAGGAAGGGTTGGTACAGCCCATACAGG
>JALGWB010000295.1 GCA_025774405.1 bacterium | reverse complement strand
CTGTCTGCCTTGAGCACAGGCAGGTCGGTCTTGCGGCGGTATGAGCGATACCGGGAGGACATGGAGAAGTTCATCAGGGAGATGTTTCTAAGTGGAGTCTCCACCAGGCAGATAGGTCCCATAGTATGGCGTCTTACAGGCAGTGGGATGAGCGCATCCGCAGTGAGCAGGATAGTTAGAGAGTTGGGTGGTATGGTGCGGGACTATAAAGAGACAGCAGTTGGGGGATGAGTATGTGTATTTACTGCTGGATGGAGTAAGTCAGAGGGTGCGGACCAGTGTTGGAGTTAAGCGGCGAGTGGTGTTGTGTGCTATAGGGATAAGGATTGATGCGAGCCGCGGAGATGATTCATCCATGGGTAGCCCGTCGACTGTGCTGGGTGCATAAGATGTGGAATCTGTTAGGCAAGGTGCGTAGGGTAGATCGTGAAGCGGTTAAGCGTGGTTTGGTGGCGATCTACAGTGCCTAGGATCGCAAGGTAGCACTTGAGGCATACATGGGGTGGGTGAGGCATCTTGAGGGGTTGCTCAATCTGTTCCTCTGCCCTGCCTCTCACAGGCGCTACATAAAGAGTGTTAATCTCACTGAACGGTCATTCAGAGAGGTGAGGAAAACAACAAGACTCATAAGTGCTTCCACCAATACAGCCAATTGTGACCGGATCATCTTTGGAGTGATATCCAAGTTGAGTATGCGATGGAGGAAATCACCCTCAAAGAATTGCGAACAAACTTTGACACTACCTCCAAAGATTTTGGGGTTGACAAAGTAACGACAGTATGTGTAAACTTCCAGACTGAGTTATCCAAAGTTGTCTAAAGAGACATGACAGGGCAGGATTTCTCAGGTCAACAAACTGGGGATCTATCTGGATGTCACAAGGCGTAGATAGGTCGCATGAATGGGTCAGGGGCTTTGCCTGGCTCTTTGGCATTACCTTTGTTGTTTGGCTAGCTCTTGTTTCCTCGCTGGCGCCTCCCGAAGTGATCTCAGGGTGTATTGTCGCTCTCGCTATCTCAATCTTGGGAGCTCACCTTTACGCAGGGCTTGGACTTCCAGCTCTCACCCTGAAGAGAGCCGCGTTTTTGCTTGCTTACATAGGTGTTCTTTTCTGGGAGATAATCAAGGCGAATCTTGATGTGGCTTATAGAGTGCTTCACCCACGGATCCCCATACGCCCGGGAATCGTCGTTATTAGAACATCGCTCAAGTCGAATGTGGCCAAATTGATATTGGCTAATTCGATTACACTGACTCCGGGAACATTCACTCTTGATGTTGTAGATGATCAGCTACTCATTCACTGGATATACGTTGGAGCAACTGATGTAGAAGGAGCAACACGGCTGATTGGGAAAAGGTTCGAGAAGTACCTTAAACCTATTTTCGGATGACTGTGGTAAGGGTCCGATAAACGATCGGTTGTAGCAAGAGGCGTAGTGAGTTTGCCTGCAGGATGGTGAAGTGAGATCGACTATGGTGCCGGATTACGAGTCCTTCAGCGAGATCTTGAAAGCGCTGGCTCATCCAGCAAGATTAAAGATCGTGTCTGGTCTTGTTAAAGATGAGTGCAACGTGGGTCAGATTCAGAAGAGGTTAGGTCTGCCGCAGTCTACAATTTCACAGCATCTCAGAATACTCAAGAGCGCTGGCATCATCAAGGGCAGAAGAGAGCTGACTAGAACCTGCTATCAGGTGATAGATGCCAGGGCAAGGGCAATCATCGAGTTACTCGAAGGCAGGTGATTTTTTTTTGGCCATGTTCATCGTTTTATCGCTATATATGGATACACCGATCTTTATCGGCTTATCTTTCAGTGAAATGACTTGGATGGCGCTGGCGGTGGCCGGAATTGTTCTGTGCACTCTGCGCTTGCTCAAGGGTCCTACTTCGCCTGACCGCGCAGTGGCGGTCGATACTGCCGCAACGGTGACGACGGCCTTCCTGGTTCTTCTTGGTTCGGTCTTCGGACAACAGTTTTACCTGGATGTGGCATTAGTGTACGCCGTCCTGACATTCATAGGTTCCGTCGCGATCGCACGATTCCTTGAAGGGGGATTTTAGGTGAATGTAGCGGGCTTGATCAGTACCACTGTGGGGACGATATTTCTATTCCTCGGAAGTCTTGGCGTATTCAGAATGCCAGATGTCTATAACCGGCTCCAAGCAGGAACCAAGTGCACGACTCTCGGTGCCTTTCTAACCATCGTTGGTGTGGGTCTGATGCACAATGATTGGCTTCCAAAAGCATTAGTCATTTCGGTTTTCATCCTGATTACCAACCCGGTTTCCAATCATGCCTTGGGGAGGGCAGCGCGGAAGGTCGGTGTTCCGCTCTGCAAGAAGAGTGTAGTGGACAAGACCGAAGAGTTCGAGCAACGCAAGGTGAGACAATGATACTTATTGTGTCACTCCTAGTTCTTTTGATGCTGGTTGGGGCGGTGGCAGCGTGCGCATTCAAGGATTTGCTTAGTGCGATAATCGCCGCAGCATTGGTTAGTCTGATCGCTGCTGTCCTGTTTTACTTCCTGCAGGCACCCGATGTGGCCATGGCAGAGGCTGCTGTTGGCGCAGCGCTAACCACGGCGATCTTCGTCGTGGCTATAAGAAGAACAAACAGGTACGAGCAATGAGAAAGATAATTGGTGTACTGCTTCTTTCAATAGTAGGGGTGGGGATCTATCTCTCTGTGTCACAGATACCATTCGGTGCCCCCAAGACCAAGGTGGGTGGACATTATGTTGAGCAGGGCATGGAGGAAACGGGAGCTGCCAATATGGTCACCTCCGTGGTGGTGAGCTACCGTGGATTTGACACCCTCGGTGAGGTCACAGTTCTGTTCATCGCTGCCGTAGGATTGGCAGCGGTTCTGGGGATTGCAGGACAGCAGGGCTCCCCGAGAGAGCCGGCTAGTTTTGTTCTGCGAAGCGCTTGCGTAGTCATCTTCCCCCTTATCCTGCTTTGTGGAACCTATATCTTCATCCATGGGCACCTGACGCCAGGCGGGGGGTTCCAAGGGGGTGTGGTCATCGCCTCGGCTTTTGTCTTGTCATACCTGGGTGGAC
>JALGWB010000294.1 GCA_025774405.1 bacterium | reverse complement strand
GGATGCTCTGGCAGAAAGCCAATCCGAGAGCGAACCTCCATAGAGTTGACATCCTTGCCAAAGCAGGAAATCATACCTTCGGTGGGTCTGAGCAAGCCAACAGCCATTTTTATAGTGGTGGTCTTACCGGCCCCGTTCGGGCCGAGATATCCAAAGATCTCACCTGGCTGAACCCCAAAGGTGAGCGGTCCAATGATGTGGGTCCGCCTCCTGGTCAGGCTCGACCTGAATACCTTCCTAACACGTTCGAATCTCAGAATCATCTTGTCTCCCGAACAACGTCCACTGCGTTAATCGGCGTGAGACCTGATCGACTTTAGAGGTGAAAACAGCAGACAGCTCAAACAGTAGCACCTGATCCGCCTCATCATCTGCCACCAGATGTCAGCTGCAGTGCAAGCAGGTCTGACCGCCCGAAACCCTTTATAACATACCGATCAGGCTGAGCTGGATTGGCACCTATCTGCCCCTGGTTGCTGGGGTCGGCATCCCAGACCATAGCGGTGGGCTCTTCGGTAAATGGATTGATGGGATACTGGCCTCCTGGGCACATATCCTTTATCGTCTCTCCAGAAGGCGTAACCGATGTCTCATCGTCTGGATAAACCCCACCTGACTTCACAGCAAAATCCTCAAAAGCGACCTGTATGGTATGCATATTGGCCTTCACACTGGCTTCCTTGGCTCTGTGTTTCACCCTTATGAAGTTGGGAATAGCAATAGCAGCAAGAACAGCAATGACCACCATCACAACTGCGAGTTCAACAAGGGTGAAACCGTTTCGACGTTCTTGCGCATGCTCGGGTCTCACAATGGTTCCCCCATGATGGTTACGGTTAGTTCAACATCAGGTCTGTTTATCGGCAGATAGATGCCAAGCTTTACAAAGGAAAATAAAAAAAGGTGGCAGCCGAAGCTGCCACCTTTTGACCGAAGCCAGAGCCGGCTTACATACCAGTAGTCAGTTGGAGCGAGAGCAGTGCGCGGCACCAGTGAACGGATTGTCTGGATATGCACCACCTGGACAGAGATCCTCAACAGTGTCACCACCTGGTGTGGTTGAAGTAGCTGCATCAGGATAGACACCATCGGTCTGGACGGCAAAATCCTCAAATGCAAGCTGCAAGGTGTGCATGTTCGCCTTAACACTAGCTTCTTTTGCTCTGTCCTGCATACTTATGAAGTTAGGAATGGCTATCGCTGCCAAGATGCCAATGATCACCACGACGATCATCAGCTCGATAAGAGTGAAACCCTTCTGGTTAAGCATCCCTTTCACCTCCTTCGTTCAGGGCTTATTAGCCCTTGTCAAAGCTCACTTTCATCTATAAGCAATGTCCGTACCACCGTTGATGAAGATTTCGGTGGCTGAATCCATTGATTTTACAGCAGTTAGGAAAATGCTGCCTGGCGGAGTCTCCACAACTGCAATTGCGAGTTGCATTCTGCAACAGCGTGCCCTATTTTGCACTCCCAACAGGTTCCCCTATCTTTCTGTCACAGCCGTACCGCTGGAGCTTACGATAAAGTGTCGAAGTGTTGATACCGAGTATGGCGGCTGCCCTTTTCTTGTGCCAGCCCGTCTCCTCAAGGACTTTCAGCATGTATTCCCGCTCAAGCTCATCCAGGGTAAGATTGCTGGCGGTTATTATCGAAGTTTTGGAACCCGGCGCTGTTGACCTCAGGCGCTCAGGCAGATCCTCCGGCTTTATCATGTGCCCTTCTTGCAGGATTATTGCCCTTTCGAGAGCATTTTCGAGTTCACGCACATTTCCCGGCCAGTCGTATCGCATAAGAAGATCAAAAGCCTCAGGTGAAACCGTCTTTGCGGGCTTGCCTCTTTGCTCGCAGTACTCTTTCAGGAAGTGATCAACAAGAATGGGAATGTCATCTCGACGTTCCCTCAGAGGCGGGATGTGGATTGGAATCACATTGAGACGGTAGTAAAGGTCAGCCCTGAATTTGCCCTCTTCTACGTCTTTCTCAAGATTTGCATTTGTTGCCGCAATCAGCCTGACATCAACTTTGATGGGTTTCACACCGCCAACAGGTATTATCTCCCTCTCCTGTAGGACTCTGAGCAACTTGACCTGGATTGCAGGAGAGGTCTCACCAACCTCGTCGAGGAAGAATGTCCCTCCTTTGGCAACTGCAAATAGTCCCTCTTTGTCCCTTATGGCACCAGTAAATGAACCTCTCACATGGCCAAAAAGCTCGCTTTCCAGAAGTGCCTCCGGGAGGGCTCCACAGTTTATTGAAACAAAAGGACCATTGGCTCGATTGCTCTTGGAGTGGATTTCTCTTGCCACAAGCTCCTTTCCAGTCCCACTCTCACCAAAGATCAAGATTGTTGAATCGGTTTGGGCAACCTTATCTATGAGTTCAAAGACCTTCCTCATCTTGTCGCTCTTGCCGATGATCCTGCGCTCCGAAAGCTTTCGTTTAAGCTCCTGCTTGAGAAAGCTGTTCTCGCGCTTTAGCATGCGGACTTCTATGGCCTTCTTGACAAGCTGCCGAATTTCATCGTTCCTCGCCTGCTTGAGGAGATAGGCAAATGCCCCCTTGTTTACTGCAGCAATCGCACTCTCCATCGAGGCATGTCCGGTCATAATGATTACTGGCACACCCGGATCAATTCTCTTCACTGCGTCCAGTACTTCAATCCCGTCCATACCGGGCATTTTGATGTCTGTGATCACTACGTGGAAGTTCTCTTCCTTGAACCTCTCAAGAGCTTCGGCACCCGTTGAACAGACAACCACCTCATAGCGCTCCTTGCCGAGGAGGATCTTGAGAAACTCTCTCATGCCTTCTTCATCTTCGACGACTAGTATTCTCTCGTTAGGCATTCCTGATCACTCCACGTTTGAGTTTACCGGTTCGACAAGTCGCTCAGCCCACGCTCCAGATCCACTTCTATCAACAGGTAGGTACACACTGACTGCCGTGCCCTTTCCCTTCTTACTCTCGATATCAATCCAACCACCATGGTCCTCCACTGTTCTCGATGCTATCGCCAAGCCAAGTCCAGTACCGCTTTCCTTCTTCGTGAAGAAGGGTTCGAAAACATGTCTGAGATCCTTCTGATCGATCCCGACACCATCATCCCTGAACCTTATGCAAGCGTAAGAATCGCCACCCACGTCAACAGATGGCTCAAGATCTATCTCCAACCTGCCTTTACCTCCGGTCGCCTCAATTGCATTTATGGCAAGGTTGTAGAAGACCTGCCTCATGGTCTCCTCATCAACCCGGAGCGTCACATCACCACCCCTTATTTCAACGGCCATGCTGCCAGAAAAACTTGGATGATTCCGAACAAGATACAGCACCTCTCGCAAGAGATTACCCAGCCTGGCATTCTTGAACTTGGTTGGACGTGACCTGGCAAACTCGAGGAAATAATCGATCTTCTTTCTCAGCCTTTCAGATTCCTTGATCACAAGTTCAAGAAGCTTGGCATCTTCACCCTTCGGTTCCAACGAATCTCGCAGCATCTCAATCGAGCCGCATATCGATGCGAGCGGTGTTCTTATCTCGTGGGCAATTGCTGCAGCCAGCTCACCCAGGGCAGCGAGCCTGTCAGCCTGGCGGATCCGCTCTGCCATTCTCTTCACGTCCGTGAGATCTTGAAAAACCACAACAACACCAGCCCGACTCCCCCGCGACGAAAGCAAAGAAATGCTTACACCAAGAGGTATGTAGCTACCATCTCGGGTCTTTGCTGTGACTTCGCCTCGCTTCTCCTGTTTTCCCGACTCAAGAGCAAGCTTCAGCAGTGTTGAAAGCTCGGGGGAGATTTGATCGAAGACTTCACGATATGGTCTTCCTTTGACCTGCTCAGCCGGAAACTTGAGAATCTTCTCAGCGGCTTCATTATACTCCTCAATCGTGCCGTCACTTCGGATGGTAGCAAGTCCGCCATTGATACTCTGAATTATCAGGCCAACTTCACTCTGGGTTCTGGCGAGCTCGAGGTTTGCCAGATTGAGCCGATCCGCAACCTGACGTATACATTGAGATGAGGGATTGCTTATAAAGGCAGCAAGGTA
>JALGWB010000293.1 GCA_025774405.1 bacterium | reverse complement strand
CAATTGCACTGGCACTCCTCTCCAGCGCGGGTTTCAAGGCCTCCCGAGGATGGACCATTGAAGCATCAACTGTTCCAATGGAAACTGTCTCAATGCTGATAACCGCATTCTTGGAATCCAATAGCAGAACCCTGAAGTGCTCACGATCAAGATGCTTCATGTCGTCCAGGACAAGATTGGCGACATCCTCTGGAGACCTGATCACAGTCCTCTCAGCGCGATCTGCTCTGATGACTCTCTTGCCAAGTTCGACGGCAGCCCTCAGGCGGCAAGCCTTGGCTAGACCAACTCCCTTGACCCTTGCAATTCTTTCCACACTTGCAGCTGCAAACGAGGCCACCGAATCGAATTCTGAAAGAAGCTCGTCAGCCACCTGGAAAGCTCCCCTCCAATTGCTCCCGGTACCAAGCACAATCGCTACCAGTTCTGTTAGAGATAACATCTCAGGCCCGAGCGAGCACAGCCGCTCACGAGGTCTCTCCGCTGCCGATATCGCTTTGATCTTCATGAGCTCCCCTCCTCACGTCACAACCCATGCTCATTTCAAAGATGTTACGAACCACCTCCTTAAACTAGCTTTGGAGTTTCTCAAGGGCGAGCTTCGAAGGCTCAGTTGTAAAGGTTACAGGATAGTCACCATTAAAGCAAGCCACGCAAAAATCATTCGGTTTCCTACCCGTCGCCCCAAGCATGCCCTCAACTGACAGGTATCCCAGTGTTTCCACATCGAGAAAGCGTCGAATCTCATCAAGCGAGCAATTCGCAGCAATCAGCTCACTGCGCGTTGGTGTATCTATGCCATAGAAGCATGGATATCTTATGGGTGGAGAACTTATCCTCACATGTATCTCTTTAACACCAACACCTCGCAGCATCTGCATAAGCTTCTTTGAAGTCGTTCCTCGGACAATCGAATCATCCACGACGACAACCCTTTTCCCCCGTAACAACTCCCTGACCGGATTGAACTTGATACGAACCCGATTGTGTCTCAGCTCACTTGTCGGATAGATGAAGGTTCTGCCAACATAATGATTCCTTATGAGACCCAGTTCGAGGCGTATGCCGGATTCAAGTGAATAGCCAAGGGCCGCAGCATTGCTTGAGTCAGGAACTGATATTACAATGTCGGCATCAGCGGGTTGCTCCCTTGCCAGTGACCTGCCGAGAGCCTTCCTCACTCCGTCAACCGAAAGTCCAAAGACAACGCTATCCGGTCGAGAAAAATAGATGAGTTCGAATACGCAGAGTGAGAGTCTTTTCAAATCTGCGAAGCGCCTTGAGGTGACTTCGCCTTCGGTAGCGATCACCATCTCACCTGGTTCGATCTCACGCTCATAGGAAGCCCCAACTACATCCAAACCGCATGTCTCAGAGGAAAACACCACAGCATTCCCCTTCCTCCCCATACAGAGAGGGCGAAATCCATTTGGATCTCTGAGGGCAATGATGGTATTCTTCGTCATTGCAAGAAGGCAGTATGCACCCCGCACATGTTCAGCAGCATAGTCAATCATTCCGCTGAGGGAATCACTTTGGGAACGAGCCATAAGATGTACAAAGATTTCACTATCTGTGCTTGACTGGAAGATAGAACCCTGAGCCTGCATCGCCTTGCGTAGATCACCCGCATTGACAAGATTGCCGTTGTGTCCGATGGCAAGCGGTACGCCTTTCAGGTCAACAACCAGCGGCTGGATATTTGTCGGACGTGCTGAACCGGTTGTCGAGTAACGGTTATGTCCAATAGCCAGCCTTCCCACAAGCCCCCCAAGATTCGCATCATCAAAGCAATCCTTGACCAACCCCATCGATCTGATCGAGCGAAATCTCTTCCCATCGGAGGCTACAATACCAGCACTTTCCTGGCCCCTGTGCTGAAGAGAATACAGACCGATATAGGTCATCCTTGCCGCTTTACGATGACTGCAGACACCAAAGAGTCCACAGCTATGTTTAGGGCCCACCCTGCGGCAACCTCCTCAAATAGTCACCCAGTCTTGAAACCAATGCCCGCTGACTATGGGGATTAGCAGCTGGCTGCACCCGCTATCTCAAGCAGCCAGATTGTTGACGATCTGATGTGCTTGACCTCGTCAATTCCCAGCCGCCGCCGAACGATAGCTTGTTTCGACCTACCGATTATATCATCGATGTCAATCACTTTTATAACAAATACTTCGCCCCTGCTAGACTGCTTCCAGAAGTCACCCGGAAGACCACCAGGCCAAGATCGTATGAAATAGCGGTCACGGTTGGGATTCGCCAAGAGTGTGGTCTCGGCAAGCAGCCTCTCAACGATCCGAAGAGCCTTCGATTCTGGGATGTTCTCAAGCTCTATGTCCCAGGCTCTTAGACGGCTTACATTGGCAACTGCTCGAAGGCCAAACTTGCGTTGAAGTGTATCAAGAACGGTAAAGCTCGATGGGTCTGGGACAATCAATCTCACAAGTACCTCAACCCACATCAGAGCTCCTCCTCAATGTAGGCCTTCAGCGATCTGAATATGCCGAGCCCGGGACCAGCCTGCTCCAGTGTCCGCCACTTACCCTGCGGCAGAAGCCGCCTCCGGGACCAGTCACACTCAAGATCCATGGGAACCTGTCTCAGCCAGGCACTTCTTTCCGGATGTGGCATCAGGGCAACAACATTGCCATATTGGTTACAGATGGCAGCAGCATGATTCTCTGAGCCATTCGGATCCTCAGGGAAGCCTTGCGGTGTTTCACCGTTGGAACGACAGTATCTGAAGACAATCTGGGAACGAGCCTGGAGTGACTCAAATAGACCGAGGTCGCTTGAGGTAAACCTTCCCTGAGCATGTGCAATCGGAACTGGTAGGACTTCCTCAGGTTCGAGGTCATAGGTTATGGCACACCGTCCTGGTTCGCACGCGAGTTTCAGAAACACCCAATCGCAGTAGTAGCCAGTTCTTCCCATTCCTCTATTGGGGGCAAGAGCTACCTCTATCGTACCGGGATTCACTCCTGGCACCAGTCCGGCTTCAACCAGAATCTGGGCACCGTTGCATATGCCCAGGACTGGCTTGCGCGCTTCAGCCTGGATGCGCATCACATCAACAATGTCCTCACAGGCTGCGATCGCACCCGCCCTGACTCGATCTTCATACGAGAAACCACCAGGCAGTATGTAACCGTCGAAACTTCGGAGACTCTCGGGATCAGCGTTCCATCTGACAATCCTGGCTTCAAGACCGGCAGCTAAAGCTGCTCTCACTGTTTCATATTCGCAATTGACACCGGGGAACTGAATGACTGCAACTGTTGGCTTCATCAGGTGACCTTTCCCCTGAGCGAATCGAACCAGAGTGATTTGAGCTGGCCAAGCTCAATCTTAAGTGAACCGCCGTTCCAGATGATCTCAAGATATCCCCCAGAGGTGGTCTTACCGATATGGATATAATCCGCTCGGTGACTGTTGCATATTTGCTCAACCTGAGGGAGGAGCTCAGCGTTGCACTCAATCACAAATCCACCGTCTTCGGCAAAGAGGAACTCGAGCAATTGCTCGAAACTGCCAGATTCCAGTTTTACTTCAGCTCCCACCCTCGCCACCCCACGGCCACCGATACACATCTCAGCAAGCGTGACGAACAAGCCCCCATCTGATATGTCGTGACATGCGAGCACTTTGCCAGTTCTTACAATCTCGGTGGTTGCATATAGCGCTCCTCGCCGGGCTTCAAAGTCAAGTTGAGGAGGCTCCCCTTCATCATCTCTGCCAAGCAACGCCAGCAATGCCGAGCCACCAAGCCCACCATGCCCTTTGCCAATCAGGATGATCTCACTCGCTTCTTGCTTGAAATTCAGGCTTGGCGCAACTGAATAGTCATCGAGCACACCATAACAGCCAACAATCGGTGAGGGTGGTATGGCCTTGCCTGATGACGACTCGTTGTAAAAGCTAACATTGCCTGACACGACCGGTAAAGGCTCGTCTGAGCCATAAGGTTTGAGTGCACGTGCCGCCTCACCAATACCCCTTACCGTCTCGTTGAAATCATACATGACACACGGATCCTCAGGATTGCCGAAGTTAAGGCAGTCAGTGATAGCAATGGGAACAGCCCCGACACATGCCAGGTTGCCTACGCTCTCAACAACAGCCCATGCACCACCAAGGTAAGGATCAATCTTCGAAATCCGGGGATTACCATCGACTGTGGTTGCAATACCAAAAGGTGTGCCCGGGATTGCAATGACGCAGGCATCAGCTTCGCCTGGTCTTAAGACGGCCATGCCTTTGACCTCGCAATCGTAGTGGCGATAGACATAATGCTTTGAAGCAATAGAGATTGAAGATATAAGCTGCATAGCCAGATCTTCGATGTTGATATCATGCAATTGGATCTGCCTTCGGCCTGGACGCTCTCGAGGCTTTGCTGGGCGGTCATATTCAACAGCTCTGATAATAAGATCAACGGCAACATCAACAACCACTTTACCATCATGCTTGACTCTAAATATCCCATCATCTGTGACCCTGCCGACAACCGATGCTCTTGCACCTCTGTAGATATGAGGCAGTTCATACTCCTCGTTGAAGATTCTGAGAACTGATGGTGAAAAGCTGGTCGGTACAGCTAGACAATAGCGTTCTTGAGTCTCGCTGCAGGCAATCGCAAAGGCCTCCATCCCTTCTATTGCAACATGCACCCTGTTGAGATCGATCTCAGCACCAAAACCACTCGCTCCAGCCATTTCACTGACAGCACATGAGATGCCTCCCGCTCCAAGATCCTTAAAGCCGATCTTGAGACCCGATGTCCTAACCTGAGCAAGTAGCTTGCGTGTAGCCTCAACCAGTACACGCTTCAGAAAAGGGTCATGGAGCTGAACTGCCCCGATGCTTTCACTTCTTTCACTATCGAGAATACGGGAAGCAAGTGTTGCACCCCCAAGCCCACTCAAGTCTGTCGGTTTACCAACGATTATAATATCGTATGGCTCTGTGTGAGCTTCCTCAGGTACACGGCTGCTGATTATTTGATCTTCCTCCGCCAGGCCGATGGCTATCACATTGACAAGACAGTTCTCATCGTAGCCACTATCAAAATAAACATCACCCCCAACATTCGGCACTCC
>JALGWB010000292.1 GCA_025774405.1 bacterium | reverse complement strand
TCGGGGTTGAAATGGCTGAGGCGTTGCTCAGATGGGATATTGAGATCTCGATTATCGACATGTTGCCTCAGGTGATGGGCACTCTTGATGCTGACATGGCAGAGCCAGTTGGTGAGGCTATTCGCAGGGAGGGCATCAACCTTTACCTTGGTGAAAAGCTTACAGGCTTTGATACCACCAGCAACCACCTTGGGGCTGTTGTAACTGATAAGCGCTCGATTCCTGCCGACATTGCTATCCTCGGCCTGGGTATCCATCCAAACACCAACCTGGCACGCGCTGCCGGCATTCCACTCGGCATGAAGGATGCCATCGTGATCGACGATCATTGCCGCACAGAGGTTGAGAATGTCTGGGCAGCTGGGGACTGCGCACAGTCTTATCATCTCGTCACGGGCAAGCCGACGTGGATGGCACTGGGTACCGTGGCAAACAAACAGGGAAGGGTCGCTGGGCTCAACATTGCCGGGACTGATGCGATATTTCCTGGTGTGGTTGGTAGTGCGATTACCCGCTTTGTTGACACTGAGATTGCCCGAACAGGCCTCGGCGAGCGGGAACTCGAAGACCTCAGAATCCAATACGTTAGTTCAAAAGTGGACAGCCATACGTTAGCGAGATACTATCCTGGCTCTCAGCACATCACCGTGAAGCTCTTTGCCGAGAAGAGTTCAGGCAGGCTCCTTGGTGGGCAGATTGTTGGTGGGCAGGGCTCAGCAAAGCGAATAGATGTGATCGCAACAGCCCTTTTTGGCAGGCTTACTGTTGAGGATCTCATAAACCTCGACCTTGCCTATTCACCGCCCTACTCGCCTACATGGGATGCAATCCACATAGCTGCACGCCAGCTTCAAAAGTTGCTTTGAGATGGACCTGACGTCGAATGAGCACTTCGTTGACTCAAATGGTCGCCTGACAGCCAGCGGTTCTAAGTTAGCGGCTATCGCTGTTGGACTGGTTGAACTCATAGGTAGCGAAATAACTTCCTCGCCACCGTGGGGTCGGCATTACAGGTCCAAGGGCAGATTCGCTGCGATAAGAGATGGCCTCTGGCGGATCTACGATACTGCTCTGCTCATCAGCTTGAGTTTGATATGGCTTGCCAGGGGAGCCGACCCGAAGCTGGCTCATCGGCTTAAGCCAATCCTGACCAGGTGGCTTGCAATTGCTGATGCGGCTGAATTAAATCGGACACTAACATCTTTGAGCGATACCTTCCTCGGTGATCTTCTTGTCATTGTCAAACGATCAATCGAGATGCAGGGTTTGAAGCTCGATAACCTCGATAGCTCCAACCTTGGGTATGTTTATGAGTCACTGACTGCATATGAACCCAGCATCTCTGCACATGGCTTGCTTACCCGTGTCGTGCCTACAGTTAATAGGGTGCGAGTGAATCATCAAGTAGCGGGCCACCGTAAGTTGACAAGGCACGGGTGGTCGCCGGCCCGCAGCATCATCGAGGCAGTTGAGATCGGACCTCGCTGTATCAGGATTGTCAAGCCCCATAGTTTCATTGTCGTACACCGAGGATTGGGGGAGAAGGCCAGACAAAGGGGTTCGTATTTCACTCCACCGTCAGTAGTCGACTATATCATGCGAACATCCCTTGAAGCTTATCTTGGACTGGCTTCGACTTCCCCGGACAGGAGCTCGGCCCGAAAGATAGTCTCAATGAGAATACTTGATCCCGCCATGGGGGCTGGCCACTTTCTTCTGGCAGCGATTGATCGGCTGGCTACTGCCTGTACTGGGACCTCTGATCGAAAGGCCAGTCCTGAGCCCGGCCACATTGTCGATACCGCTATCCGGCAGACAATAGCGAGGAAATGTATCTATGGAATTGATATTGATGAGACTGCCGTCAGGGTGGCAAGACTGCTTGTCTTGTTTCGTGTGGGTTATTCTCAGAATCTAGTTAGGGCATTGAAGAGAAACCTAGTGCAGGGGGATTCACTCGGGACTCTCGATTCAAGAAGTGGGTTTTGCGAAAACCACTTTCCGCACCTCAGGGATGGCAAATCTGCGAAACAGGGATTTGACATGGTCATTGGTAACCCTCCCTATCTTTCTTACTCAGGCAGGGAGCGAAAAGGGAAGCCTGATACTGGTCGAAACCTTAAGGTCAGGCACAAGATCTCCGGTTGGATTTCCTCGCATGGCATTTTCATGGCGAAATCAGTTGAAGTTACAAGGGATGGTGGAATTGTCTCAATGATCGTGCCCGATCAGGTTGGTTATCTTGATGGTTATCGTGATGTGCGTCGGCGGCTGCTACAGGCTGGTCGCCTTATCGAGGTCCGCTATTGGGGTGAGGGCGTCTTCGATAAAGTGACTACACCCTCCATGACATTTTGTTTCCAGAAGGGATGCTCTCACAGGCGAAAAGCAATTTACGTGGGTCATGGACTGCTAACAAGATTCAACCCCACCGGCACAGATCGCTGGTTCGTTTCGCCATATGACAAGCTCTTGAAGGTTGCTTCCGCCAAGCATCGGCCCTTAGCTGGTTTCGTCGATATTGGGGTCCACACGGGAAACGTTGCCCAAAAGCTCCTGTTTTCAAGACCACGGCGTGGTTGTGTCCCCTTGCTCGAAGGCAAGCAAATCCATCCCTTCCGGTGTGATGATCCGCAAAAGTGGCTTGACGTCAAATATCAACCAGGCTCAGATGAATACTTCAGAATCGCACCAGCAGAAGCCTATGAACAGATTGATATCATCTTGCGCCAGACCGCTGCTTATCCGATAGCTGCACGTCACGTGCGTCGCTGTCACTTCCGTAACAGTGTCCTGGGACTGAGATTACCGAAAGGCTATTCAGTAGAATATGTGCTTGGAATTCTCAATTCCGACATTTGCTGCCTGCTTTTTGCTGCTCTTTCACCGGAGGCTTTTCAGAGGGCTTTCCCCCAGGTGAAGATTAACAGGCTCAGACAGCTACCGATTCCTGATCCGATGGACCCAGCGAGAACTAGTCTGGTTCGCAAGATGGAAAAACTGGTGCGCAGAATCGAGCAGGAGGTATCAATCGAACCAGCGCGGTTTCTTAGTAGTCTCAACGAGCTGGCGTGGAAGATCTACGAT
>JALGWB010000291.1 GCA_025774405.1 bacterium | reverse complement strand
CCTCAAGATTGCTGGTACCGACAAATGCATCCACTTCAGGAAGGTCACGCTCGAGTTGCTCACCATACTTCTGAGGCATGCAGCCTATAACAAGCAGATAGCCAAGCTTGCCTTCACGTTTGAGCTCAACCATTGCAAGGATTTCCTCAATAGATTCCACCTTGGCACTGTCAATAAAACCGCAAGCAAAGACAATGCCGATATCAGCACCTTCAGGCTGTGCGGCCAGATCCATACCCGATGTGACGAGCAATGCAGCAGTCTTCTCGAGATCGACCATAGCCTTCGGGCATGCAGATCGGTGGATATAAATCTTCTTCGATTTCACAAGGTGAAGTTAATGCCTGCCGGAAAGATTCTCAAGATAGGTTTCATCAACCAGGACCTGTCTGGCCTTGCTACCTTCAAAGGGACCGACTATGCCAGCTTCCTCAAGAAAGTCTATAAGGCGAGCAGCCCTCGAATATCCGATCTTCAAACGTCGTTGCAAAAGCGAGACCGAGCCCTGTCCATGAGTGATTACTATTCTCGCAGCATCTTCGAAGAGCTCATCCCTCTCAGCAACCGGCCTTTGTCGAGGCTCAACTGTTTCCACTGAAAAGGATGGTGCAGCAAGATGGCTTTGCTTCCGCAGGAAATCGACAAGCTTCCGGGTCTCCTCATGTGAGACAAATGCACCATGGAGCCTGATGGCTTCAGCGGCGCCAGGTGCAACGAACAGCATGTCACCCTTTCCAAGGAGACGTTCCGCTCCATTGGCATCTATTATCGTGCGTGAGTCAATCTTGGAGGCCACCTTGAAAGCTATGCGGCATGGAAAGTTAGCCTTGATAACACCGGTTATGACGTCGACAGAGGGTCTCTGCGTAGCCATAACAAGATGGATGCCGACTGCTCTTGCCATTTGCGCAAGCTTGGTCACTGCTGTTTCGATCTCCTGAGGCATCATCAACATAAGATCAGCAAGTTCATCAATGATGACAACAATGTAGGGAAGCCCTTCCTCATACTGTTGAATGTTGCGCACCCCTCGCCTTGCCAGAATCTGATAGCGTGTATCCATCTCCTCAATAACCCAGTTAAGGGCTTTCACTGCTTTCTTGGCTTCGGTGACGACCTCACATAGAAGGTGCGGTATGCCCTCATATTGGCTGAGTTCCAGGCGCTTCGGATCTATCAAAATCAGCTGCACATCCTGCGGGGAGTTGCGATAGACAAGGCTGGTAATTATCGCATTTATGCAGACACTCTTGCCCGAACCAGTTGCACCTGCTATCAGAAGGTGAGGCATGACCTCAAGATCAGCTGTGTAAGGATTGCCTGCAACGTCCTTACCGAGGGCTATCTCCAGCTTAGAGGTTGCCTGCTCGAATCTGGCCGATGCCAGGACCTCCCTTATCAAGACCGGGCTCGGAAGCCTGTTGGGCACCTCGATTCCTATCGTTCCCTTGCCCGGGATCGGTGCAAGGATGCGTATGTTTCTAGCCTTTAGCGCAAGAGCAAGATCGTCAGCAAGGTTGACGACCTGATGCACCTTGGTTGATGTCCCAGGCTCCACCTCAAATCTGGTGATCACTGGTCCTGGATGAATCTCAGTCACACTTGCCTCGATGCCAAAACTGGCGAGCTTTGCTTCAAGATAATCAGCGAGTTGCTGAAGTTCCTCCTGACCCACGACATACCTGTCTGAAGGTGATTTGAAGAGCGAAAGCGGTGGACACTTATATGCCCTCTCCTCACCAGTAAGATCCATCCCTGTCTCAGCTGGTTTCAGTTCCTGGACTGGCATCTCATCCCCGAGAGCCAAAGGACGCTGCTCTTCGGTGCCTTGCACCTCGTCATCCTTCGAAATCGCCGGGCCCACAATGGCAGGTTGGCGACGCCGACGGGGCCTGGGTTTACCTGCCTGGGGCGTTGTCTGCGACTCAGCGAATGCATCCCTGAAGATTAGAAGCAAGTCCATGAAGCGAGCTTGCAGCCAAAGAGCCCCCTGTCTGAGATCAATTGCATCGGATATGACCAGAACAACGAGAGTGAGGGCACCCAGAACGATAAGGCCTCCAACGCCACCAAAAATGTGATTGAACAGCTTCGCGAAGCCGCCTCCAAGCCTGCCACCAACATTTGGCACTGGCGTCGAGGCAGCAAGCACAAAATGCAAGGTCGAAAGCAAAAGGTAACAGAGTAGCGTGAGAGCAGAAACTGCCAAATCGAAAGCCAGCCGTTTACCGACGATTAGCTTCCAGCCCCAATAAAATCCGAGGATTGGCAGTACCCAGGCAATCCTACCGAAGTACTCTGTCAGGGCACCGGCGATGAGCGAGCTGAACTTCGGCGCACCCTGGCCGCCGCTCGCTAAAGCAATGACAGTAAGCGTGCTGGCAGCTATCAGTCCAATTCCAGCCGTTGATGATATTCTGTCCCCGCGTCGTGCGGCCATCTAAACTCACCTCTTCTTTGCCTTGTCCACAGCCGCTCGAAGTTCGGCTGCTACAGCCTTAGGGTTCTCACACTGACGCAGGGCAGAGATCACAGCGACCCCGTCGGCACCCTCAGCAACCGCCAGGGCTGCGTTCAAATGATTTATGCCACCAATTGCGACAAGTGGCAAGCTAATTTCACGTTTGACCTCCCCGATTATCCTGCAACCGACAGGCTCGAGGTCCGGTTTGGTCACGCTTCTGAAGATGGGTCCGATACCTAAATAATCGGCTCCTGCCTCAACTGCCTCTGTGGCTTCCGCAACCGTACGCACGCTGGCTCCAATTATAAAGCCTTCAGAGGCAATTCTCCGAGCATCCCCGACTGGTAAATCGTCACTGCCAAGGTGGACACCGGTTGCCCCGACCGCCAGCGCAACATCAAGACGATCATTCACGATCACAGGCAGGTGGAGAACGCGGGCCTTTGCGATGACCTTTCGTGTGAACTCAACCACAAGGCGAGCGCTGTCCTGCTTGCATCGAACCTGCAGGCATGTGGCTCCACCCCTGTAAACCTCATCGATAAACTTTTCGATGGGCATACTCTCTTCGATGGAGGGATCCAGGATCACATAGAGACTAAGGTCGATCACGGTTTGCCACTCAGTGAGATCATG
>JALGWB010000290.1 GCA_025774405.1 bacterium | reverse complement strand
AAAGCCCTGAGCAGGTAGTGCAACCCCTTCTGAGGGGTTAGTCTTGCAACGAATAGGATGTACTCGTCCGGCTTAAGTCCGAGGTCGAATATCTTGTTGGGCGGCCTGGGATCGTGAAATTCGGTTGTTGAAGTTACGAAATCCACCCGGCGCTTGTACTTGCGCTCGAAGTACTTGACTGCGGGTTCGGACACTGTTGCAAAGCCATTTGACCAGTAGATGGCTGGATATTCAAAGACCTTCATCAGCCATCGTACAAAAGGTCCCCACGTGACATCCGTCCAGCCGACTCCATGTATCTGTACGACGGTTTTTTTCCCAAACAGTCTTGGCAGTCCGCAGAAAACAGCCGGAGCAATGCTGTGAAAGTGGACTATGTCGAAATCCCTCCTGAGAGAATCGAGGGTGGCGGTGAGACTGTGTACTGCACAATCGAGATGTTTCGTATTGATTGTCGGGGTACGAATGAGCTTCATACCTCGGTAGACATCAACATTCGGCGGCACATAGTATGGCCGACAATAGACCGTGACATCGTGACCCCGCCGTACAAGCTCAACACCCATAGCCTCCACAATTTTCTCCATACCCCCCCAGGATGCAGGAACACCCTTGATTCCGATCATGGCAATCTTCACAGGCTGCTACCTCCTCGAACGATCGTATAAACCTGTTTGAGCTGCCTATAATGATTATCGGCATTGAAGCATCTTTCTACAAGGTGCCTTGCTCTTTTGCCCATGGCTTCAGCCTTGTCTGGATTCCTGTCAAGATAGAGCATGTGGTCTGCCAGGGCAAGCCAGTTTCCTGGCTCAAACAGGAGTCCGGTCTCACCGTGGTGAACTATTTCAGGCATTCCGCCGATATTGCTGGCAATGACAGGCTTGCCGAGGGCGAAAGCCTCAAGGATCGAATACGGGAAGTTTTCATAGCAGATGGACGGCATGGCAACTGCAGCAGCCGTTCTTATGATGTCCATGAGTGACTCGTGCTCTACATAACCGAGCATTTCGACATTCCTACACCCCAGCCTTTCCTTGAGATCCTTAAGGGTTCCTTTCAGGGGACCATCTCCGGCAATCATGACGTGAACATCCCGCACCTTTGATGCCGCCTGAAGCAAACCAATGAGTCCCTTCTCCGGTGCAAGTCTACCATAATAGATGATCCCGGAACCACCATAGGAGGGCTCATAGTCATCAGCATCTATGAAATTATGAATCGCAACCACCCGCGACTCATCGAAACCATATTGTAAAAGTTTGGTCCGAAGAAACTCACTCGGAGTTACAATCATATCAATGCTACGATAAAGATTCATGACCCTCACAAATGTTCCCTCAAGCACTATCGCAAGCGTACCTGCAATTGAGCCCTGCTTGCACCTGCGAAAGAGAGCGCGGTAGTAATGCTTGCCCGCACAGACGTCGCAGATCTGACCGTCTGAGAACAGCAGCGAATTGGGACAGATCGGGTCATAGTCATGGGCTGTATATATGACCGGGATATCTCTGCGTCTTGCCTCCTGCACGATTGAGAAGGTGAGGTGGCGACGAAAATTCTGGAGATGAATGACATCGGGATGAGTCGCATCAAGAAGACGTGCAAACTTCCGACGGGCCTCTCGAGAATATAGAGATCGACCAAGAGCACGGATCTTGTCAAAGAACCTGCCAGTTTCATGAATCTCCAGGAAGTCCACGTGCTCGACAAAGTACTGTTCGAACTCCGACTTCTCATTGCGAGGATGCTTCATTGCAAAATGGACAACCTGGTGACCTCTCGACCTGAGAAGCTCTGCCAGGTCAAAAGTGTAAGTCGAGTCACCACCGCGACGGTAGTGATACGTGTTCACCAGGCATATCTTCAAGTTAACCCTCCCGGAAGCGTCTCAAAAAATCGCCGAGAGTCAGACAATCGATGTCACCCGTTATACTCATTGCTGCCGTGTGCCCCCGGGGCCAGAGATTCGCCTTCAGTAGTGGACCACGTCCGTTCTGGATTCGCCCTTGCACCTCATCCAATGTGGTGGAGTCATTGATGTAGACACTGTAACCATGCGTATCTGCACTAAATTCAACAAAATATCCCAGTTGCTTGATGTAGTGAATTACATCAGATCCTGTACCCTTCTCAAGCCCAACAACTGGTACTGACTGTGATTGGAAACTGACGCCGAGCTGGACTTGCTGACCCTGGCCCGTATGGGGATCATAGAGATAAAGGGCAATGTCTGGAATTCCCAGTTCAACTATCTGGTAAGAACCCTCATCCTTCCTGATGAGTTCAATCTCGAGCTCCATCCGCCTGCGCCACCACTCCGAGATGTCCTCCATAGATGCCAGCCAGACATGATTGGCAACCGCTACCTCAAGAACCGATCTAAGCGCATCCGAAAGGATATCGAGTCGCTCTGGATGAAGTTGTATGGTCAGCAGTTCACTTCGCTCAATCGCCATCTGCAGCATCTCAAGCCAGACATCCGCAATTCTGCCTGGAGGAAACCCCATCCTATCAAGCAGTATCTCATCGTCGGGCAATGAGACAGGTATTTCAACAATCCTGCCAACCATCCTAGGTAAGCTACGTTCCTCTGGACGGACAGCGGGGTGATAAAAACGCAAGCCCCGCTCGAGTCCATCTGCCTCAGAAGGACTGAGTGTGCTGAAACTATGCCCGGGTTGCCAGTAGAATGCCAGATTGCTGTCATAGTCAAAGCCGAGGTGTTCAACCACCTCAAGCGTGGTCGAATTGTGTCGCAGATACGGACTCCGAAACCCCCTGAATTGGATTTGATGCTTGTTGAAGATCTCAACAGCCCTGGCTATCTGATCCCGCTGCTCTCGATCAGACAATCTCGAGAGATCATTATGGAAAAGCCCATGCACGCAGAGTTCAGCTCCAGCGTTCTGGAGCATGCGGGCAACTTCAGGATTTCGATCAAGCACGCTCGCGGTAATTGGAAATGATGGTTTGGCGCCGAAGGCGGCCACGACCTCTATGTATCTCAGAAGCCTCCGCCCCATTCGCCCCGGGCTTATACCAAAGCGCCCGAATATCTGGAGCGTCCTTCCGATGCTGTTCCGTAGTCCCCTTGAAGCA
>JALGWB010000289.1 GCA_025774405.1 bacterium | reverse complement strand
TGAGACTATAAGACCGGGGCAAGATGAGATCGTGGCAGTTGTGACGGATGGCAGCCAGCCAGTAGCCCGTGCCCGTGTGACTGTTCTTGACGATAGCACACTCTATGATTTTGATTTTACGGATGAGTCAGGAAAAGCCTATCTCAGACTAAACGTAAGCCAGCCGGGGAGGCTGAGGGTAGCTGTTGCCGCTCATAACTTCTACTCTTTCAACGATAGCATCACTGTGACAGCGAGCACAGGACCGCTTCTCGTGCTTGAAGATGTTGTTGTCGATGACGGCTCAGGCGACGGCGATGGGCTGGTTGACGCAGGTGAGATTGTGGAGCTAAAACCCCAATTTAGGAATGTTGGTGATACAGAGGCAACAAACCTTTCAGCCATACTCCGTTCTGGCTCGCCCTATGTCACCATCCTTGATTCCGTTCGCTCTTTTGCAGACATCCCGCCTGGAGAGCTTCTAACGCCTGCCTGGGGCTTTGTTCTTGAAGGTGCTGCTGATGCCCCGGACAGCTCTACTGTCGACTTTGAGCTTGAGGTTGCTCATTCAGACACCACAGCCTTTCGAGGTTTCTCAAAGATCCTGAGTGCGCCGCGATTGGTGCTCGGAGGTTTTGCGATTGCTGACACACTTGCAGGAAATGGTGACGGCTGTCTCGAACCGGGAGAGACAGTCGAAGCCAGATTGAATCTTCAAAACAATGGCTCAGGTGAAGCAAGAGACGTTGTGATTTGTCTTGCTGAATTCGATCCTTACCTTTCACTTTCAGGTGACTCAATCCTCGTTGGAGATATCGTCGGTGACGAATCGATGATCACTCAGCCAATCGATCTAAGCGTCTTACCCAACTGTCCCGCTTTGTATGTTGCAAGTCTTGAGGTTAGAGTCCGTCATGAAACTGGTGTTCAAGAGTCAACATCAATAGCAATTGCACTCAGCGGTTCTCTAAGCGATGATTTCGAGAGTGATTCACTGGGGTGGCGGCATACTGACATTGTAAAAGGTTACGTTGACCAATGGCATGGTGAAACCCACCGCAATCATACTCCAGGCGGAGGCTATTCGTGGAAGTTTGGCGGCTCGGCCTCTGAGCCCTATGCTCACTATGCCCAGGGTGCCCTCCTGACTCCCCAGGTTTGTCTCGGTCCAAATGCGAGGCTTACATTCTGGCACTGGATGGAAGCCGAGCCCGAGAGTGCAGACTATACTTCGGATGGTGGCATAGTTGAAATCTCAACCAACTTCGGCTCCACCTGGGATCAGGTCACTCCGACAGGTGGCTATACCCATCGCATCTTTCCAGGCACATCAACCCCAATCCCACCCAACACGCCTTGCTTTGGAACCACAGACGGCTGGCAACCAGTCGAAATAGATCTTTCTGGCTACAGTGGTGCAGCCATTATTCGGTTCAACTTTGGTGGCGGTGAGCATTTCGGAAGTGAGGAAGGCTGGTACATTGATGATGTTGTCGTGACTGACGATGTTGCAAGCGTTGAGCTGGATGAGCAGATTGGAACCGATGGGGTGCGCAACCTGCGGCTTGCTCCAAATCCTGCGACATCTGCCTTCATTCTCTCCTTCGAGATCCAGAGCCGCAGCACCGTGGTCATCGAGGTTTTCGACATTGCCGGCAGGAGAATTGACAGGATCTTTGATTCGAGCGTCCCGCCTGGTTATCATTCGGTTTCGTGGTCGCCCGATCGGATTGCTCCAGGAACCTACTTCGTAAGATTGTCAGGTGGTGGAACCAGCCGGACACTTAAAGCGGTTCTCAAGTGACTGAGATCAGCTGATCCTGTGCCTGGTTGATGTCTGCCCAGAAGATTTCTGACACATGTCCAATCACCTTTTACGACTGACTTTTTTGCAAGCGTATTTGAATCCTTGGAATCCTTGACAGGGGAACAAAAATCGCCAGACTGGGTTAAAAGAAATGAATCGGCTCTGAGCAACGGCCAGAAGGAGGTTGGATATGAGGCCGAGGGTTTTCTTTCCAGTTATTCTTGGACTTGTTGTTTTTGCTTTAGCAGGCAATGTTGTTGCCCGTGATGAAGCATTCTTGGGCGTCAGGCTTCAGCCTCTTACCGTTGACATCAAGGAGGCGATGGGGCTTGATCAAGATCTCAAGGGTGTGCTCATCAACGAGGTTATCGAGGATAGCCCTGCTAAGAATGCCGGGCTCATGAAAGGTGATGTCATTGTCAAGATCGATGAGGAGCCCGTGCGAACTGTAAGCGGCGCAAGCCGCCTGATCAGCGATCACTCACCAGGTGATGAGGTTGAGATTGAGATTGTCCGTGAAGGCAAGCACAAAACGCTCGAAGTCACACTCGGCGAGCGTGAGGCAGAGCCAGAGGAATTCTTCAGCGCGCCGGTGATGAAGCGCAAAATGAAGATGATGTTCCCTGAAAAGCGTGGCTATCTGGGCGTGAGAGTTGAAGATATTTCAGATGAGCTCGGCGACTATTTCGATGTGGATGAGGGGGAAGGCGTCCTCGTGCTTGAAGTGATGGAAGACAGTCCTGCTGAGGATGCCGGACTCAAACCTGGTGACGTCATTCTCAAAGTTGACGATGACAAGATAAGCGATCGAGAGGACCTTATTGAAACCGTCCGGGAGCATGATCCGGGAGAAAGGGTTGAGATAACCTATAAGCGGAAACGCCGAACCAGAACCGTGGAGGTCGAGCTTGACAAGGCGCCTCGTGAGCCCTTCCGGAGGATGTTCGGTGAGCGTGAACATGGCCGCTGCATGATGCGCAAGTCACCCCTCAGGTGTTACATAAAGGCATACAAGTTGCCCGAGGATTTTGAGGACTGGGCTGAATTACCGGATGTCGAAGACATGCTCGAGGATGTAGAAGTCTATGAAATAGATGTCGAGGACCTCCAGGAACAAATCGAGGATCTCAGGGATGAGATTGAGGAGCTCAGGGAGGAGCTACAGAAGTTTAAGGAGTAGTCACGGTCACCCCCTTCTCTAAGTGGGTTCCAGTCTGGAGCCCTGCCTTATAGGCAAAGCCCTTAAAGGTGGGGCTCCACTGCTTATGGCACTGCACACAGGTAAGGGAATCAACATGGGTGAGCCCAAGCTCGCGGCTCAGC
>JALGWB010000288.1 GCA_025774405.1 bacterium | reverse complement strand
GACTTCTCTTCGCTAATTTTTTAAAAACAAAGACTACAAGTTCAACAAACGTCTTGTCCTTGGAACGTTAATAGAGCATTTCGCAACCGTAGCCGATAGCGTATTCCCTGACAGGCTCACCGCCCTTCACATGCTCAGCGTATATACGTTTAGCCTTCAACCCATCAATCTGACAGTACTTGACAGGCGGCTTGTCGGGCATCTTAACCGTGATCATGGGTTCCCTCGAGCAGAGACCAGCACAACCCGAGGTTTTGATTATGACGTCGTCGCCACTCTCACGCACAATCTCCAGCAAGCAGGTGAGTACCTCTTCGGCACCAGATGCTATTCCGCACGTTCCCATGTGGACAACGATGAGGGGCTTCGCTTGTTTTGAGGTTTTGAGGGACTCCCTCAGGTCAAGCAAGTTCCTGGCCTCAAGTTTTGGCAAACCTGATCACACCTCTGTTCGCTGAGCCAGCCGCTGACCTGGCCCCGCTGGATGTGTGAATCTGGACTAGCCTGCAGGCTTTATGCCGGCTTCATAGAGTTTTGTCGCGATGCTATATGAGTCAAGATCCGTGCTGAATACTGTGACGCCAACCCGATCAGCCATCTGCAGAGTGTCTTCAGGAATCTGCTTACCACGAACAACAATGATAGCGGGAATATCAACAAGATTGGCAGCTGCAATGATATTTTTATGGGTCTGCACCGTCACCCAGATATTGCCAGGCTGGGCACCCGCCATGACATCACTAACCATGTCCGAAATGAAAGCCCCCTCGATTTCCTTATCATTTACATCGTTGAGCGCCTTAAGATTCAGCTTGGCCTGGAGTTCCTTTACTGTCACGATTCAGCCTCCTTGATTTTGCATTAGATCTCAGGAGTTAGGCTTAGCATACCAACATCTCTGAGCATTTCACCACGGCACATATCAGGATCACGCCTCAATGAGCCCGGGACAACAAGGATCTTCTTCCCGGGGGTACGCAGCCTTGATGTAAAATAGTCTGTAAGGATCTCTAGGTTCTCAACAGGCAGATCGATATCACTACCAAGATGATAGGCAAGAGCTGCAAACAGCCACACATTCTGAGCCTCACAGATCTGTGACAATATGTTCATGTGGCAGCGAGCATCACAACCAACACAATGCATAAGCCCCATCAAGGGCTCGAAGGAGACCGTCTTGCCGCAATTTGCACATTCCATATCGAATTTAAAAGATTGTGCACTGCCTGCATAGTTCCAGTAGTGCTCTCCCTCTTTGTACTCATCCTTGGGAGGCACATCTTCATAGGAGAAGAACACCCGCAACTTGTTGCAATGGTAGCACTTCTCTGTCACGATGAAGCCATCTCGAATGTTGGTCATCTTCCAGCTGTGTTTGCATCTTTCACGAACCATCACAATCTCCCGCAAGACATGTTCCGTACAATTGGTCGACATGCTCAATCCATAGAGTCCAGCATAGTCACTCGGAGCCCGGTTGTCAAGCTTCGACACCCCGCGGGTAGTGCAACTCAACAACGTCATGTTTCTGCAAAATCGATCTATCAGAATACCACCAGCTTCATATCCGACCGCTCACATACCTCCATCAATACCTGATGGACTCCCTAACCACGCCCGAGGTCTCCACCTTCCTGCCTTTGCGTTAATGGGCCAATGAAGCCCAACCCGACCCTTCCACTCCCCCAAACCTGGGATCATTGTCTCGCCGTAACGGCTTTGAAGATACGCATAGTTCCACTCAGACTTGTCAGACGGGAGGAAAGTGCTCCACCCGGAATTGCCTGATGGCTACCTCCCGGGGGAGGTTTCATGGAATTGCAGGACTCATTTCAGCACAACGATCTTTAGTTTGGAAGACCGTCGGCTATCTCTCAGCGAGACAAAGTATACGCCTGGTGATATCTGGCAGCCGTAAGCGTCCATCAAATTCCAGGTATAGGTCCCGCCAGGAGTGATTGTTGCCTCTGCAACAAGCCTACCAAGAACATCATAGATCTCAACTTCGGCAGGAGATATGCTTCCAGCAAGCCTGATGTTAGAGTAGGAAACCGCAGGATTGGGGCATATCTGTAGTTTCGGCTGTACGTCGCTAACTGCGATGCCAGTGAATCCACCAAACCAGTCGAGAATTCGCGATAGCAGCAAAACGCGGTCATGGGCGTTCGATATAGCCTCAAAGCCAAATGAAAGATAGACAACTTTGGAAGAGTCCGATTCAAATCTTATGCCACCATGCTTGACAGGATCACTGTAATCGAAGATCACCCTGGCCGGAGCTATTGAGTCGATCACATCTGGAAAGCTCTGATTGTTTGCTCCGTCACCCCCTTCGATTGTAAGGCTGATACCATCACTTATGGGATCGGTGACCCTTCCTGTGAGCTCAAAGAGACTGGAATTCGACTGGACGTACCTTGCATGAAGATATGACTCGTAAAATGATTTGGCATCTTCACTATATTCCTCACTGATGATATCGCACAGTCCATAGCCTATGTCCTGCCCCGTAATGAACAATCTACCATTGCCACTAAGATAGGTTGCCAGAATCTGCCGATCCTTGTCGTTGAGTGTGGGAGCATGACTACCGGTGAACCAGATAACGAAATCAACCAGCTCGAGGTCTGAGGTTAGGGGGATGGCAACCTGTCGATTCCATAAGCCATACGGAACACCTACCGAGTCAAGTGCACTTTCAAAATAGGTTTCAAGGCTATCACCTCCATCGTCATCGATTAGCAGCCCACAAACACCGGAGACGGCGAAGAATTCAAGCGAACGGCTGAAGGTAGGATCTCGCTGAGATTGAGCAGTGACAATGGCCTTACCAGTACCAGGGTCATAACCGCAGTCAATGGCAATGTCGATGGTGCAAGAGCTATCACATTCGAGCACGACTCCGTCACCCACCACCTCCCCACCGGTGATATCCAGATGAGTCCCCCAATCCCCTGGCAATTGACTATTGAGATCGACAATGAAGGTATCAGTCTCGGCACCCCGGTTGAAAAGTGTCGATGAGAACCAGGCTTGAAAGCCAGCCCTCTCGACCTTGCCCTGGCTATCGGCTACGTAGCGAGCCCAGGCTTTGGGCTTTGGCTTTGACGATGTCGCCTGA
>JALGWB010000016.1 GCA_025774405.1 bacterium | reverse complement strand
AGTATCAAGAGTTGACGCATATGTTTCGCTGTCGAGCAGATCGAGATTGTTGCGACTGCCGATCATCCGGGGCGCAGTCAATCTCCTCGAGCAACTCTTTATTGGAATAAGATCCCTGACATATTCAGCCGAAGTTGTATCTTCGGAACCCGATAAGGTTAAGAGCGATACTTCAGGTTGGAAGTTTTCGCTATCGGCGGGGCTTACCGTTGTTGTGGCCTTTGCACTTGGGCTCTTACTGTTCTTCTATTTGCCTCTGGTCATTGCCAACCAGCTTGGTGCCAGGGGTTCAATCACGTTCAATCTTGTTGATGGGCTGGTCCGCCTTGGCTTCTTCTTTGCCTATCTTGGCATGTTGAGTCTATGGAAAGAGATGAGGCGGGTTTTTGAATATCACGGTGCTGAGCACAAGTCAATTCATGCGTATGAACATGGTGAGGATCTTGATCTTGAAAGTGTCAAGAAATACACGACCAGGCATGCTCGATGCGGCACGAGTTTTCTGCTTGTTGTCATGGTTGTGAGCATAGTGGTATTTGTTTTCATGGGAAGACCGAACAGTATCAGTGAACGGCTTCTGAGGTTGTGTGCTGTTCCGCTGATAGCAGGGATATCCTACGAGATCATTCGCCTGGCTGGCAAGAAGTCTGATGGGCTTCTTGTTAAGGTGATATCGGCTCCCGGGATGGCGCTCCAGCGTTTTACAACCAGGGAGCCCAGCGACGATCAGATTGAAGTCGCCCTCGATGCTCTCAAGAATGCTCTCAGGGCGGAGGTTGGGGCTTGATGTGGGAAGCAATCCGTAAAGCTCGTGAAAGACACAGGGAACTTGAGCAACTGCTGGCCGATGAGAAGGTGGTGAGGGATCACAATCTGCTTCTCAAGTATGCCAAGGAGAGAAGCAAGCTCGAGGATCTGGTCAGGAAGGCTGATGAATACGAACGTAACCAGAGGGAAGTCCAGGAGGCTGAAGAGATAATCAAGTCTTCGAATGATAAGGAGCTGGTCGAGCTGGCTCGGTCGGAGCTGGAGTGGCTTAGGCAGAAGGGGATCAAGCTTGAGCGGGAGCTGAAGGAAATGCTCATTCCGCAGGACCCAAGCGATGAAAAGAGTACCATTGTCGAGATCAGAGCTGGTACAGGTGGTGAAGAGGCTTCGCTTTTCGCCGCAGACCTCTTCAGAATGTATTCACGCTATGCCGAGCGCAGGGGCTGGAAGATTGATGTGCTGAGTTCCAATCCAACTGGTGTGGGTGGCTACAAGGAAGTGATTTTCCTCGTTGAAGGGCGAGGAGCTTACAGTCGGCTCAAGTACGAAAGCGGCGTCCATCGGGTTCAAAGGATTCCGGTTACTGAATCCTCGGGAAGAATACATACTTCGGCTGTGACGGTTGCAATCCTTCCAGAGGCAGATGAAGTCGATGTTGACATAAAGCCTGAAGAGCTGCGAATCGATGTCTTCCGGTCATCAGGCCCGGGCGGGCAAAGTGTCAACACCACCGATTCGGCGGTCAGGATAACTCACTTGCCGACAGGTCTGGTTGTTCAGTGCCAGGATGAGAAATCACAGCATAAGAACAAGGCCAAGGCTCTGAAAGTACTTCGCTCAAGACTGCTTGAGAGGGCTAGGCTTGAACAGGAGGCCCAGCGAGCGAAAGAACGCAGACAGCAGGTGGGTACTGGCGACAGGAGTGAAAAGATAAGAACATATAATTTCCCTCAATCTCGAGTCACCGATCACCGGATCGGTCTAACCCTGTACGACCTGGAAAACGTGCTTGATGGTGATCTTGATGAGATAATAGATTCACTTGTGGCCCATGACACCGAGATGAAGCTTAAGGCCGCTGGACTTTAAGGTAGCCCTTGGTGAACCTTTCCTCACTGATTACTGTAGCTCAGGAGACCCTTCGGCGGGCAGGCGTGCCCTCTTCACGGGTTGATGTTGAGCTCATAATTGCTCACGTTCTGAAGACAACTCGAAGCGGCTTGTACCTGAGACCAGACCTGGCACTGTCGAAGCCTCAACTGGCTGAGATTGAGAGGCTGCTTGCCGAACGAGCCAGGCGTATTCCGCTTCAACTGATTCTTGGCGGGTGCGAATTCATGGGGTTTCAATTCAGATTGGTTCATGGCGTATTCATACCAAGACCTGAGACTGAGATTCTGGTTGAGGCGGTCAAAGATGCTGTGGAGGATCTTGAGTTCCCCGGGCCAGATCTGATCGACATAGGCACCGGCTGTGGAGTAATTGCCATAAGTCTTGCTCGACTGCTCGAGGTTGGCTCGATAGTGGCAACGGACATTTCACCTGTAGCGATGGAAATCGCCAGGCAAAATGCTATACTCAACGGCGTTGGCGAGTTAGTGAGGTTTGTCGCTGGTGATGCCCTGGAGTTTGTGAAACCAGGTCAGTTATTTGATGTGGTGGTTTCTAATCCCCCATACATCAGAACTGACGAGATCACGACTTTGGAGCCTGAAGTTAGAGATCATGATCCGAGGACTGCTCTCGATGGCGGTTGTGATGGGCTGAGATTCTTTGAAAGGGTTGTTCCCAAAGCTGCGTCTCTTATAAAAGAGGGAGGATTCGTGGCTTTTGAAATCGGTGCCGATCAGGCTGGAGAGGTTGAGAGAATCCTCAAGAGAAACGGTTTTGACAGGATCGTGATTCGGAAGGATCTTGGAGGCAGGGATCGAGTTATCATGGGAAAGAGGTTATGAATGGACAAGATTGTTGTTAAAGGTGGGAGAAAGCTTAAGGGAAGGGTCAGGATAGGAGGAGCCAAGAATGCTGTCCTGCCTATGATGGCTGCGTGTCTTCTCACAAGAGGAGAATCCGTTATTCGTAATGTCCCGGTGCTTGCAGATGTCATAACCATGAAGAAGGTGCTTGAGCGGCTTGGTGCCAGGGTGGCCCTTCGTGGGCACACCCTTCGAGTTGATACAAGTACAATTACAGATCACGAGGCTCCCTATGAGCTGGTGAGGACGATGAGAGCATCGGTCTATGTGCTTGGTCCACTGGTTGCCTCGATTGGCAAGGCTAAGGTTTCCCTTCCAGGTGGGTGTGCCTGGGGACCGAGACCTGTCGATTTGCATATCAGGGCCCTGCAGGAGCTGGGTGCCAGAATTGAAATTGACCACGGCTACATTGTTGCTGGAGCTTCGGTGCTTAAGGGTAACACTGTCGTGTTTTCGCTTCCAAGCGTTGGCGCGACTGCCAACACGATGATGGCAGCAGCCCGTGCACGGGGAAAGACGATCATTGTGAATGCAGCCAGAGAACCAGAAATCGTTGCTCTTGCTGACTTCATAAACCGGATGGGTGGAAAGATTAGGGGAGCAGGCAATGACACCATAGAGGTCGAGGGGAGGGCTGAACTCAGTCCTGCAGAGGTAAGAGTGATTCCGGATAGGATTGAAGCAGGTACCTACATGATCGCTGGGGCAATCACTGCTGGCGAGATTGAGCTGGAAAACTGTGTCCCTGAACATGTCGAGGTGATTACTCAAAAGCTGAGGCAGAGTGGTGTCGTTGTAGAGAAGTCACGTAACTCTATCTATGTTAGAGGCAAACGGCGACTTGAATCCGTTGATGTTGTCACTGCGCCGTATCCTGGTTTTCCGACCGATATGCAGGCCCAATATATGAGTCTGATGACAATTGCTAGAGGAACTTGTGTCATAAGTGAAACGGTTTTCCCTGACCGATTCACGCATGTTCCTGAGCTTAGAAGACTTGGTGCTAACATCAAGATCGACGGCAACACTGCCCATGTTGGCTACATAAAGCGCCTCAGTGGTGCGCCTGTTATGGCAACCGATCTGAGGGCAAGCGCTGCACTTGTGCTTGCAGGTCTTGTTGCCGAAGGTGAAACCCATATCTCAAGAGTCTATCACATTGATCGAGGCTATGAAGCGATCGAGGAAAAACTTGGTGCGCTCGGAGCTGACATAAAGCGAGTACCGGAATAGTGAGAGGGGTGGAATGCGAAATCTTATCCTCGGGACAGCAGGTCATATTGACCACGGCAAGACGTCACTTGTAAAAGCCCTTACAGGGATCGATACAGATCGGCTCCGTGAGGAAAAGTTGCGGGGTATCTCCATCGATCTCGGTTTCGCCTTTCTCGATGTGGCACCTGACGTAAGATTGGGTATCGTGGATGTACCTGGTCATGAGCGTTTCATAAAGAACATGCTTGCAGGCGTGGGCGGGATAGATCTCGTCCTCTTTGTTGTTGCATCCGATGAAGGAATAATGCCACAGACTCAGGAGCACTTCGACATTGTCCTGTTACTGGGTGTCAGGCATGGGGTTTTCGCTCTGACCAAAACCGACCTCGTGGATGAGGATCTGATCGGACTTGTCAGAAAAGAAGTTGAAGAGATGATCTCAGATACTCCCCTGAAGGGCGCACCAATCGTGCCTGTGTCCACCAAGACTGGTGATGGCATTGATCGTATCAAAGAGGCATTGCTAGATGTTTCACGGCGAATCGAAGAGCGAGAGGCTGGCTCCGCTATCCGACTTCCCATCGATAGGGTTTTCACGGTTGCTGGCAGAGGGACAGTTGTGACGGTAACGTTGTGGTCAGGTAGGATTCGAAGTGGCAGTCGCCTTGTGATACAGCCAGAAGGTATCGAAGTCAGAGTACGGAGCATCGAAGTCCATGGCAGACCTGTTGAGTTGGCAACTGCAGGTCAGCGGACAGCCCTGGGCTTGCACGGCGTGTCCAGGGAACACATTGAAAGAGGTTCCTGTGTTGTGTCTCCGGGTGACTTTGAGCCAACTACCTTGCTCGATGCTGAATTCGTACTTCTATCCTCAGCTCCTAAGCCATTGAGAAGCGGGACCCGTGTCCGGTTTCACGTGGCTGCGAGCGAAATCATGGGACGGATTTTCTTGAGTGGTTCTGACAAGATAGAGCCAGGTCATAAGGGATTTTGTCAGATCAAACTCGAGCAGCCAGCAGTTGCTGCCTACATGGATCGGTTTGTCATCCGAACCTATTCACCGATGAGGACAATTGGAGGAGGGCGAATACTCGATCCCCTGGCTGAGAGGCGAAAGAAGGTGCGGGCATATGAATCCTGGCTGCGCAGGCTTGCAGTTGAGAATGCTGAGGAAGCTGTGCTTGCGCACATTATGCGCCGAGGATTGGTGGGGATGCCTCAGCTGTTGCCGCATGTCAATACCGGCAGCCGCGAAGTTGCAGGGATCATCGAGCAACTGCTTGAGCGTGGGGAGGTCTTTGAGATTGCATCTGGCGTATATGTTCATCGAAGTAGGATTGAGGAGCTTCAATCGCGGATAGAGGAGCTCCTCAGAGTGGAGCAGCATAAGGATAGATTGAAGTGGGGTATGTCGAAGGAGGAGCTGCGAGAGCGTCTCGGGCGGATAGATATGGCTTTGCTCAACTGGACGCTGGCAAGGATGCAGACGCAAGGCAGGATCCATTTGAGAAAGGGAGATGTGAGGATTGGGACAAAGGAGGTTGAACTGGATCCTGAAGAGGAAAGGGCGCGGCAGGCTGTTACTGCGGCGCTGAGGTCAGGTGGATTCCAGCCACCTGGGGAGAAGGAACTTGAAACAGAAGTTGGTCTTGCTCCAGGCATCTTCCAGAAAGTTGTCAGGCTCCTCATAGAAGATGGAAGGATCGTAAGACTGCAGCCGGGTATCCTCATGCATGTTGAAGCGATTGCAGAAGCCAGGAGTTTGGTGGAAGCATATCTCAGGGAACATGGTAAGGCCACGGTAAGTGAGTTAAAGAAGGTCCTGGGAACCAGTCGGAAATACGCCGTTCCTTTGCTTGAGTATCTTGACCGTTCCGGGCTGACCCGCAGGGATGCCAGCGGTGTCCGCACGCTGGTACACTAAGCTCACTTAAAGCTTGGGCATAGATTGACACGCTCGCTGACTGTCTGTATACTTGCCTTATCTCGACGAGTGAAGATCAGGAGGCGCAGGGAGAAAGCATGCCACACGATCCTGTTGATCTGCGAAGTGATACCGTTACAAGACCTTCACCCTCAATGCGCCGGGCTATTGCTGAGGCACTCGTTGGTGATGATGTCTTTGAAGATGACCCGACGGTCAAGGATCTTGAGAATCTTGCTGCTGAGATAACCGGGCAGGAGGCTGCACTTTTCGTTCCGAGTGGCACAATGGGCAACGAGGTTGCGATTCTTGCCCACACCCAGCGTGGTGATGAGGCAATAGTTGAGTACGATTCGCACATCTATAATTATGAGACCGCCGGAGCCGCTGTGCTTTCCGGTGTGCAGCTGGCTCCGATCAGCACCGAGAAGGGATGGTTCTCAGTTGAACAGCTCGAAAGGGTGATTCGTCCTAGTGATGTTCACGAGCCTGTGACGAAGCTTGTGTGCCTTGAGAACACTCACAACCGCAAGGGAGGTAGTGTGACTCCCATCGAAGTCATGCGGGAGATAAGGGAATTTGCCCTGTCGAGGGGCCTGAGGGTGCATCTTGATGGTGCAAGGATTTTCAACGCCTCTGCGGCATCTGGAATTGATGTCAAAGAGTATTGCTCGCTATGTGACTCAACGATGTTTTGCCTTTCGAAGGGACTGGGCGCGCCTATCGGATCAATGCTTGTCGGGACCCATGGCTTCATCAAAGTTGCTCGTCGCTATCGGAAGATGCTCGGTGGAGGAATGCGTCAGGTTGGAATCCTTGCCGCAGCCGGCATCTATGCTCTCAAAAACAACATTGCAAGGCTTGCCGAGGATCACACCAGAGCCAGGCGGCTAGCAGCAGCTCTTGCCGAGATTCCAACCCTTCGCATACAGCCTGAGGAAGTTGAAACCAATATCGTTGTGATCGATATAGCAGCAAGTGGAATGACCGTGGAAGAGGTTCTGTTACTGCTTGAGCGGAAAGGTGTTCTTGTGGTACCTTTCGGGCGGACAACGGTGAGAGCTGTTACTCACCTGGACATTGATGATGAAGACATCGAACGGGCAATCGAAGTTTTCCGTGAGGTTTTCTTAAAAGCAGTCAAATAGGTATGAGAAAGAAAGAATGGAAGTTTTCACCTGTTGATATATCCAATGTGCGCAGGCTTGAGTACGGCCTGGGGATATCCAGCCTGGCTGCCCAAGTTCTGGCTGCGAGGGGGCTTGTTTCGGAGGGAAATGCCAGGGACTTCCTTAATCCTTCGCTGGAGGGTCTCGGGGACCCCATGCTCCTGCCTGACATTGAACCAGCGATCGAGCGGCTTATCGAAGCGACTGAGAGCTACGATCACATAATGGTCGTTGGCCATGACGATGTCGATGGAATCACATCTACAACAATAGTCTTTGGATCGCTTAAGGAAATCGGAGCTGACGTTTCTTACTACATACCAGACTCCCCGACTGAGGGTATCGGGCTTTCAAGAAGGCTAATTGATCGCTTCAAGAAGGCGGGTGTGTCTTTGGTAGTTACGGTTGACTGCGGTGTCAGTTGCAAGGACGAAGTCGATTATGCGAAGTCGAAGGGGATAGACACGATTGTGACAGATCATCACGAACCGCCATCAGAACTCCCTAGAGCTGTTGCGGTTGTAAATCCGAAGCGAAGTGATTCCCAATATGGCTTTCGAGACCTCGCTGGCTGTGGAGTTGCATACAGGTTCATCCAGGCGTTCTGTGACCGTTATCGCAAGATAGGTAATCCACCTTCACTTGACGGCATGCTGGGTATGGCAGCCCTCGGTAGCTTCGCTGATCGTGTTCCCCTTCTTGCCGAGAACAGGATCATCGTTGCAAATGGAGTCAAGGAGATCCTGTCAAGAAGATGGACACCCTTTGTAACTTTAAGATCGCACATCTGGGTTGATGATGAATCAACGATGACGGAGGTTCTGTCAAAGATTGTTCCGCTGATTGGGGCTTCGAGATCGCATGAGGGGGGCAATCTCGGTTGTGAACTCTTGCTTTCCAAAGATGAGGAAGATGCCGAGGAAATCCTGACAAGCCTCATAATGGAATCTGAGCAGCGCCGTGAAAGAGCTCATCGAGCTCTTGAAATCGTTGAGCGAGAACTTGCGCGAATTGATGTTGATTCGTCAAAGGTCGTTGTGCTTGTTGTGGAGAAGCTGCCTACCAAAACTGTTGGCTACTGTGCAGCAAGACTAGCTGATAGTCTGTATAAACCGGTGGTGATTATTTCGATGAAGGGTAAGCATGGGATCGGTGAAGCGCGTGGGCCCAAGGGCGTTGATCTCGTTGAGGCACTTGCTGCCAACGAAGATCTCTTCATCAGCTATGGTGGCCACAAGCAGGCGGCTGGTTTCTCGATCAAACAGGAAAGGATTACCGATTTCATCAGGCGCTTCGTTGAATATCTTGAACCGAGAATCGATGCGTCAGTGGTGAGAAAGGAGATAAGGATCGACGGTAAGGTTGACCTGGCCGATCTGACGATTGAGAAGCTTAAGTCACTGCTGTGCCTCGAGCCTTTTGGGGAGGAGAACCCACGACCTGTTTTTCTTCTTGAATCTTTGCAGGGAGATGTGCTTAAAGAGATTGATGGAGTCTGGAGGTTGAATGAGGTGACCCTCTCAATTGGGAGTCTTGATCAGGTCGGTTGGGATGCTGATGATAAGATAAACCTGGTCATCAGTCCGTTTGGAGACGGGAGTATCAGGGTTGTCGATGTCCTTGACTGGAGAAAGGTAAGGAAGGAGGATGTGAACTACTAAAATGGGTAATGCTAAGCCTGAAAGGAAGAAGCAGAAAAGAACCATCACCAGACCTGACAGATCGCTCGCTCGTAAGATTGAGAGGATTGACACCAAGATGCAAGCTGCACTCGAGAAGGGCGATTTTGTCGCAGCAAAACAGCTTGCTGAAGAGCAAGAGCGGCTTCTTGAGCATCTGATGCTCGACCACTACGGCGGGTAGACGCTCCTGAGTCAAATGTCTCACCCAGCGCATAGATGCCTATTTGTAGTTGCAACTCCCATCGGCAATGTTGCCGATATTACCTTGCGTGCCCTTGAGATCCTCAAGACGGTTGATCTTATTCTTTCGGAGAATGTTATCAAGACGAGAAGACTTCTTGCCCGCTACGGGATTGCAAGTCGCGTTGCGAGCTACAGGGAGAGCAATGCCAGGAATGTTATTCCCAAGGTCATCGACATGCTTGAATCTGGAAAACAGGTGGCGCTTGTTGCCGAGGCTGGTACACCTGGTATATCCGATCCAGGAAGAAATCTTGTCGATGCTGTCTATAAGGCCGGTTTTCGAGTTGTGCCAGTGCCCGGTGCAAGTGCATTGATTGCTGCGGTAAGTGTATCAGGGAGTGGTGATCCGAGATTCTTCTTTGAAGGTTTCCTGCCGAGAGTAAGGGTAAAACGGAGAAGGCGACTCAACGAATTGGCTGATCTGACATCGCAACTTGTCTTTTTTGAAGCACCTCACAGGCTCATGGATTGTCTAAAGGATATGCATGCGGTGCTGGGTGATCGCCAATGTGTTGTTGCCAGGGAACTGACGAAGATACATGAGGAGATAATAAGGGACACAATCTCGAACCTGATGGAGCATTTTAAGAGAGTTAGACCCAGAGGAGAGTTTGTGCTTGTTTGCCAGGGTGCTCAGGAGCAAGCCAAGACAGTGACTTCGAGGATGGTTGAAGAGGCACAGGACCTGACAAGGCAAGGACTCAGACCACGTCAGGCTGCAAAAGTGGTTGCAGCGAGATATGGCGTGAGCTCGGCAGGAATATATATGAAGTTAGTGGATGAGATGAGGAGGTAAAACCGTGAAGTGTAAAGTTTACTCAACCCCAACCTGTCCATTTTGTAAAATGGCTAAGACCTATCTAAAGCAGAAAGGCATTTCATATGAGGATCTTGACGTTTCAACTGACGCCTCTGCAAGGGATGAGATGATCCAGGAGTCAGGACAGATGGGTGTGCCTGTTATAGATTTTGACGGTGAACTGGTTATTGGTTTTGACAAGGAAAAGCTTGATAGCCTGATTGGCAGGTCTCAATAGGGAAGTGATCTATCATGCGTGGCTTGAAGCTCAGGGATGCTCGTGACACCGACAAGGACGTTGTCCTCGATTTCTGCAGGAACACCTGGCGTGGATATGGCGACTTCATACATCAGGTTTGGGATGAATGGATTCGCGCTCGCAAGGGGCGTTTCATTGTTGCCGAAATCGAAGGGCGACCTGTGGGGATTGCCAAGATAAGCGATTTTGGTCGGGGGGAGATATGGCTGGAAGGGCTGCGTGTTGACCCCCGATACCGCCGCAAGGGAATTGCCAAGGCGATAAATCAGGAAGTCATCCGAACGCTGAAGCGGATCAAACCGAGAGCCGTGCGGTTCTGTACGGACCAGTCAAACCGAATAAGCCGGAGGATTGGGACGGAGTATGGGTTCCGTGTGGTTGCTCGTTTTAAGTTCTATTGGCAAAAGCCCAGGCGCGGGAGGGTCAGGGGAAAGGTGGCGAATCTCATTGATGCTGGAGCGATTTATGACTTCATAGTAAGGTCAAGATTTCTCCAACTTTCCTCAGGACTTGTAGCTGAGGGGTGGGTCTTCAGAGAGTTCTCACGTCGGCTCTTAAGGAGCTATCTCAACGAGGGCCGGGTTTATATCATACGAAAACAGGGTTTTCTTCGAGGGGTCGCCATATATCCGATTGATGACAAAGACGGCGTGATTACACTTGGCTTTGTCGATGGTGACCAGTCATCGATCAAAATGCTCGTGCGCAACTGTAAGTATCTTGGGGCGAGGGCTGCGATGGAGTATTGCTCAGTCGTTGTTCCCACAAGGTTTTTTCCCAGGATCGTTGAGCAGGCAGGCTATGGCCAGAAGCAGAGGGTTGGTCAAGTGGTCATGCAATACATGGGAGATCTCTAACACGATCGACTTGGTAGATGAAGTGGGTATATCGACATCCGAGACTATATGGTCTACTCGATAGTGTCATTTCATTTTCACTTTCCGACAGGGTGAGGAGGAAAGTGTTGGAGCATCTGAAACCAGGGCTCTTGCTTGAAGTGGGTGTTGGATCTGGTAAATGTCTTGACTACATCAAGGCTGATTTTGCCGTAGGTGTGGACATTTCCGATCCGATGCTGACGTTCCTGAGAGCCGCAAGACGTGGGGCCAACTTTGTCAAAGCAGATGCCCATAGATTACCTTTCAAGCAAGGCAGTTTTGATGTGGCGCTTTTCTGCTATTGTCTTGCGGGGTTGGCCCAACCGCTTAAGGCAGTCTGCCAGGCACTCGCGGTCTCTAAGCAGGTCATAATAATTGAATACAATCGTCCCAAGATTATCCCCAAGCTCGTCTGGGACTGGGTCGTACGTGGAGTTGGGGGAATGATCTTCGGATCCAGGGACGTGGATTTTGATGCTCTTGTCAAGGTGGCAAGGGCTCGCGTAACTGACCTCTATATGGGTCTTTACCGGGTGGTGATTCTCGACGGAGTCTGCAATGCCTGAGGTTGAATCCGTTCTCTATGAATCCTTACAAGACGGTAGTGCTCGCTGCAATATCTGCGAACGCAGATGTGTCATTCCGGAGGGGGGGTGGGGGTATTGTTACACACGTAGGAATCGCAAGGGTAGAATTTATAGTGTCACGTATGGTGAGGTTGCGGTGCGCAACATCGCCCCAATCGAAGCCAAGCCTGTTTATCACTATCTTCCTGGTTCGCGCTGGCTTTCGCTTGGAAGCTTAGGATGCAATCTGAGGTGTATCGGTTGCCAGAACTGGGAGATAGCCCACGAGCAGCCCTGCAACAGCTCTCAAGGGAAGACGCAATTTATCGAACCGGCCGAGGTCATTCGACTCGCCAACGAAGCTCAATGCGTTGGTATATCCTGGACCTATAATGAGCCGACGATGTGGCTCGAGTACACTATCAAGGTAAGCAAGCTTGCAAAGGATGCCGGCCTGCATACCAATTATGTTACTAACGGTTACATGACGAAAGCAGCACTTGATGCGATTGGTCCTTATCTTGATGTTTACCGTGTTGACATTAAGGGATTCTCGAACGATTTCTATCGGCGCATAGCCAATGTAAATGATTTCGAACCCATCCTCGAGAATGCCCTGAGAGCTAAGAGCAAGTGGAATATGCATGTCGAGGTTGTCACCAATGTAATTCCTGGTTACAATGACAGCGAGATCCAGCTCGGCAGACTCGCTACCTGGATCGCAACCCGTCTTGGCAAGCGCACACCCTGGCATCTCACGCGTTTCGTACCCTACCTTGAGTTGTCTGATGTGCCGTGTACACCTGTCGAGACCCTTGAGCGCGCCCGTCAGATAGGGCTCGATGTCGGTCTCCTCTATGTCTACGTCGGCAACGTTACCGGTCATCCCGGTGAGAATACCTATTGCCCGAAATGCTCGAGAGTCGTCATCGGGCGGTATCACTTCTCGGTCATTGCCTACAACATAATCGACGGTCGCTGCAAATACTGTAACCAGAAAATCGCCGGCACCTTTTAGGGGGTCGGAGCCAAAAATGTGCAATCTGCCCCCTCTGGCACGAATTTTGCTAACGCTGGTTGATGTATGGGCAGGGCGGTGCGGATAGAATTTTCAGGTGCCATCTACCATATCACCTCGAGGGGTATTTCCGGGCAGGATATCTTCCTGGAATCTCACGATTTTGAGGACTTTTTGGCACGTCTCGATGAGGCTGCCAAGAGATATGAGTGGCTCGTGTATGCCTATTGCCTCATGCCCAATCATTACCATCTCCTGCTCGAGACCAAACACCCGAATCTCTCCAAAGGGATGCGTCATCTCAATGGCGCCTATTGTCAGGCGTTCAATCGTCGGCATGTACGAGTAGGGCATCTGCTTCAAGGACGCTATCATTCTATTCTGGTCGAGAGGGAGAGCTATCTGCTTGAAGTAAGTCGCTATATTGTGCTTAACCCCGTGCGGGCGGGGCTCGTCAGGTCACCTGAAAACTGGAAGTGGTCGAGTTTTGAAGCTACAGCCGGAGGAAGTGCGTCTCTGGAGGCTTTGGCTACAGAGACCATACTAGGCTGCTTTGGCACTGAACTGGACAAGTGTAGAAGCGCCTATCGGAGGTTTGTCCATGAGGGATTGGGCAAATTGAGCCCTCTGCTTGACGTTAGAAACCAGCTGATTCTGGGCAGCGAATCCTATGTCAAGAAACTGACACCGCTGTTCAAGGAGAAACGCCTCCTCAAGCATTTCCCGAGGATTCAACGCTACGCCACACGCCCTCCGCTCAATCGCCTCCTCGCTCCTGGTAGCCATGGCCATGTTGACCCCGAGCAGATCCGCTCGGCAGCAGAAGAGCATGGCTACACTTTGAAGGAAATTGCACATTATCTTGGAATGCATCGGACTGCGCTTGCGCGACTGATTAAACCGGGAGGCAATAGATGAAATTGCGCACATTTTTGGCTCCGACCCCGCTGGTGGTGATCTGCACGTTTTTGGCTCCGACCCCTTTGGTGATTAATGAGGTTTTTTATGATCCTTTGGGGAGTGATAGGGGATTTGAATTTGTTGAGATTGTCAACATCTCAGGGGACGATGTTTGCCTCGGCGGTTGGAGATTCGAGACAGGCAATGGCGCATACGAGGATCGCTGGAAGCTCGAGTGGACGGGTGAGCAGGGCGACACCCTCCGGGCCGGCGAATTCTTTGTCGTTGGCGAATCCCAGGTTTTCCCTGAGCCGGATGTCATCTGCGATCTCGACCTCCAGAATGGACCCGATGCCTGTCGGCTGGTTGGACCGAATGGGCAAATGGATGTTGTTGGATGGGGCCAACTTGAATTCGACACCTACTTTGAGGGTAGTCCTGCCGCTGGTGTTGCCGCAGGCCACAGTATTGGCAGGGAGCCTGATGGCAAGGACACTGACTGCAACGAAGCCGACTTTACCGATCTTGCCAAACCTTCACCTGGTGACTATAACCACCCGCCCCTGGATCTTGCTCTCATGAAGGCCTGCCTTTCCCGCTACAGCACGCAGCGAGGGAATTTCATCGACCTGGTCTGTCTGATTGCCAACCGGGGCCTATATGCCTTCGGCGAGGGTACGCCTATCTTTGGCCAGTTCGACGAGTTTCAGGGAAGTTCGATCATCAGTGAAGACATCGAGCCAGGCTGTGAGGACCGATACGTTATTCGTATGCCAAATCCGGGAGAGGGATTCTTCACATGCAGGCTATGGCTTGAGAATCGCGAGGACCTGGTGAGTTCTAATGACTCACTCAATATGACCTTCGTCATCAAGCCGTCGCCCGTTGTCATAAATGAAATTCTTTTCTGCCCTTCAGGCATGGATTGTGAGTGGATTGAACTTCTATGCCGTAAGGATGGCATCGATATCGCTGGCTGGACACTTGAGGATAGCCATCACCAGCCCATCACCATAGTAGATCAATCGTACCCACTTCGAAGAGGAGATATGGTTGTCCTCGTCGAGGATAAACAGATCTTCGAAGCGAAGCATCCGAACTTCAGTCCGGGCAAGGCCATCCATCCCATCGGTGGCTGGCATTCACTCAACGACAACGATGGTCCGTTAGGCTTTGCCGATGAAATTGTTATCAGGGATCCCTATGGGACAACGATAGATTCAATCGCCTATTGCAGAGATTGGTGTGAATGTGGGCTTTCGCTGGAGAGGATTGACCCCGTTTCATCCTCCACAGATGCCGGCAATTGGTCACCTCACTATGGTGAGGATGTGGGAAGCCCTGGTACCACCAACAGTGTCAGCATCTTGTTGCCAGAATCTCATGGCGTTCTGAAACTTGCTCCATCTGTGATCACACCTAATGGCGATGGCAAGGATGACATTCTGGGGATTCGGATCGATCTACCACAGGCCTGCAATGTAGACCTCAACATCTACGATGTCAGGGGTATCCCCATCATAACCCTGCTCAGCGGCAATCAAATAGAGGCTGGGCGAACCACTTTGTGGAATGGTCTGAATTCTGAAGGTGAACCAGCTCATACCGGCATCTATCTTGTTGTACTCAGGGCAAAATCAAACCGGAATGGTACTACCTACGAGGCAAAGGCTCCTGTAATCGTGATCCAGAGGTAGGGTTTCGATGTTGATTCACAGTTCACTTACCTTTCGGCTTGCCCGAAGCGGGCACTCAAGCAGGCGGGGTCATGCGATCGTGGCAGGACTTTGTCAAGCGCTGCCGATCCTGCTCCTGGAAATTTCTCTCGTTGCCCAAGTTGCCCTTGCGGCCTTTGAACTTGAACCTGTGAGTGCTTCCAGCAGGGGAGCCTCAACCGCCGGCTGTCTTGGCATAGTGGCACCGGAAGCATGTTCGCTTCATCCAGAAGCGGCAGATACCTCTGAGGCAAAAGCGATCGGTATCTTCACCTGCAAACCGTTCGGTCTGACACAGATTGACTTCTCGGGAGTCTGGTTATCCGCCATCATGAAAGGAAAACAGGTTGGTCTCTGCTATTATCGTCTCAAGGCTCTCACCTATGAGGAGCATACGCTCGAGATCAAGTGTGGCTTGAGGTATGGCTCAGTC